>NZ_JBVINN010000015.1:0-159867 GCF_055579305.1 Kitasatospora sp. NPDC032757
GCGAACGACTGGACGATGGGAGCCGTGTGATCGGAGACGATCAAGCACGGTTCTGAGAGAGCCGGGGGGTGAAACTCCCCCCGGCTACTCGCTAGATTTCGGGTCATCTCCACCCATCTCTGCCCGAAGAGGCACACCGTCCGCACCGGGATTCCGGCGGATCCCGGCCACGGCCACCGGCCGGCCGGGATCCACCCGGGGCCGGCGGCCCACGCCGGAGGGCGGGTGCCGCACGCGCGGCCCCGCCCTCTGCCGGCCGGCTCGGGCGCCCGCCGTCGTGTCCGGCCACGCCCTCCCGCCTCAGCCGGCACCGGCGGTCAGGAGGCCTCGACCGCCGCCTTGATGCGCCGCCCGAACGCCGGTGCGTCCTTGCGGGCCGCGCTCAGGGCCAGGCCCACCAGCAGCTTGCCCAGGCCGTGGCCCTCCAGCTTGTTGAAGATCCGCACCCGGGTCGTGGTCTCCGTGAGCGGCGCCAGGTCGTAGCCCCCGACGTCGGAGGTGACGAGGTTCTTGGAGACCTCGGTCCAGCGGAGCGTGGTCGGCGCGTCCAGTGCGGTGATCCGGATCTGCCGCCGGGTCTTCATCCCCGCGTCCTTGACCGTGCTGCTGAACACGGTGCCGACGGTGGTCGGACCGTCCGGCGTCTTGCTGATCTCCAGCACGCGCGGGCTGAACCTGGGGTCGTTCCGGCCGTCCGCGAGGAAGGCGAACACCTCCGCGATGGGCCGCTCGACCTCGATCACGGCCTCGAACTGACCTGCCATGGATCCTCCTTCGACATTGGGGTGACGTGGCGTCATGGTTCCAGTCCGCCGGGGTGAATGACGTCAGGCGCGGCCCTGCATAGACTCGGTCGCCAGCTGTCCGGACGAGCCGAGGAGCCCCCGCATGCCCACCCCGCCTCCCAGCATCGACGCCGGCGCCTCGGCCACACCCCTGCTGGACGACACCATCGGCGCGGCCCTCGACCGTGCCGTCCGCGCCTTCCCCGGTCGCGAGGCCCTGGTCGACCTGCCCACGGGCCGTCGCTGGACGTACCGCGAGCTGTCCGCCGAGGTGGACCGGGTCGCGGGCGGCCTGCTGGCCCTCGGCGTCGGCCGGGGCGACCGGGTCGGGATCTGGGCCCCGAACTGCGCGGAGTGGGTCTTCGTCCAGTACGCCACCGCCCGGATCGGCGCGATCCTGGTGACCGTCAACCCCGGCTACCGCACGCACGAACTCGAGTACGTGCTACGGCAGTCGGGCATCCGGACGGTCGTCGCCGCGCCCTCGTTCAAGACCTCCGACTACGCGGCGATGCTCGCCGAGGCCGGGCCGCGGTGTCCGGAGCTGAAGGACGTCCTGCTGATCGGTTCGACCGGGTGGAGCGAGCTGCTCGCCGCCGGGGACACCGACCGGCCCGGGAGTACGGGCGCCGCACTCGGCCCGGACGACCCGATCAACATCCAGTACACCTCGGGCACCACCGGGTTCCCCAAGGGCGCGACGCTCTCCCACCGCAACATCCTCAACAACGGCTTCTTCGTGGGCGAGCTGTGCGGCTACTCCGAACACGACCGGATCTGCGTACCGGTGCCCTTCTACCACTGCTTCGGCATGGTCATGGGCAACCTCGCCGCCCTCTCGCACGGTGCCTGCGTGGTGATCCCCGCCCCGGCGTTCGATCCCGCCGCCACCCTGCGCGCGGTGGCCGCCGAACGCTGCACCTCGCTCTACGGCGTCCCCACCATGTTCATCGCCGAGCTCAACGACCCGGGCTTCGCCGACCACGACCTCTCCAGCCTGCGGACCGGCATCATGGCGGGATCGCCCTGCCCGACCGAGGTCATGAAGCAGGTCGTCGAACGGATGGGCATGCGCGACGTGTCGATCTGCTACGGCATGACCGAGACCTCCCCGGTCTCCACCCAGACCCGCGTCGAGGACCCGCTGGAGCGCCGCGTCTCCACCGTCGGCCGGGTCGGGCCGCACCTCCAGGTCAAGATCGTCGACCCGCAGAGCGGGCAGACCGTCCCCCGCGGCACCCCCGGCGAACTCTGCACCCGCGGCTACTCGGTCATGCTCGGCTACTGGGACCAGCCCGACCGCACGGCCGAGGTGGTCGACGCCGACGGCTGGATGCACACCGGCGACCTCGCCGTGATGGACGAGGAGGGCTACCTCACCATCACCGGCCGGATCAAGGACATGGTCATCCGCGGCGGCGAGAACATCTACCCCCGCGAGATCGAGGAGTTCCTCCACACCCACCCCGACGTCCTCGACGCCCAGGTCATCGGCGTCCCCGACGCCAAGTACGGCGAGGAGCTGATGGCCTGGATCCGGCTGCGCCCCGGCGCCGGCGAGCTGACCCCCGAGACCCTGCGCGCGTACTGCACCGGCCGGATCGCCCACTACAAGATCCCGCGCTACGTGCACCTGGTGGACGAGTTCCCGATGACCGTCACCGGCAAGGTCCGCAAGGTCGAGATGCGCGACCGGGCCGCCGCCCTCCTGGGCCTCCACACGGAGGCGGGTGCGGAGCACGCCTGACGGATGCCCGGGCCTCGCCGGCTGCTGCCGGCGAGGCGGCCCCTGACACCTGTGCAGCGCTTGCCCAGGTCAGCTGTACTCGCGGATGCGGATGTCCTTCGACCGCCACGGCTCAGGGATCTCGTCCGCGTCCGCCAAGCGCTGCATCCAGGCCAACTGATCGGCGAAGTACTGCCAGTACGGCGTGCCGTCGCCCTCGCCCTTGTCGAAGACCAGGATCGGTCCGTCGGTCCCGCGTTTCCCGTGGCCGTACAGCATGACGCGCATGGTGTCGTCGATCTGCTCGATCGCGAAGCTGCACGGGAAGTCGTAGAGGTAGACCTTCAGGTCGGTGCCCTCGCGGGCGACGGCCTGGACGAGAGGGTTCAGCACCTCTCGCACGTAGCGATTCGGATCCTCCATCGCTGCCTCGGCCGGCTCCAGCCGGTACCGGTCTCTACGGGAGGCGCAGTGTGGATCCATGATGAAGATCCGAATGGGAACCTCTTTGGACTTGGAGGTGAACAGCGGCAGCATCTCGTCGCTGCCGTAGAAGTTCCTGGTAAGGCCGAACATGACGATGCGTTCACGCGCACCGCGCAGACGATCGATCAGATCGGCTTTGGAGTCGGTGTTGGTCAGCGGGAAGGCGCCGGACAGGCCGGCCTGTTCGAGGTGTCCCAGCATGGCACCACTGTAGTCATGCCCAAACCCCAACCGGTCGGGCCGCGTGCCATAGACGCGGCAAAGGTAGTCAACGCGCTCATCGGACGGACGACGCTGGCCGTGCTCCCAACGGCACAGCTCAGCGTCCGAGACGTGCGGAGGATGAAGTCCGTCGTCCTCGTAGACGCGGTCGATGTGGGCCGACAACTCTGATCGACTCCACCCCTGTGCCCATCGGTGCGCCTCCAGAAGGTGCACGTTGGGAAGGGCCGTCAGGATCCGCATCACGATCTCGCTGGGCGGTAGGCCATCACGGATGCCCCCGAGCCGAATTGTTCGGGCTGCTTGCTCCGCTTGCCGGCGTGACCCACGGTCTACGCGCTGGATTGACGTCGTCACGGCGCTCATATTGACGGATTGCGTCAATGCTTTTGGCGTCTTTGCGCATACTGCCAGGTCGTCAGGCATCCGATGCTGAGTAGGCGGCCAGCTCAACTCCCGACGGGCTGGCTGTCCAGCGGGAGACGGCAGGTCCAGACAACACCTGAACGCGGGGTAAGGAGCGGCGATGTACTCGGCGGATGAGTACCCCACGATCCGGCGCAACCTCGCCAAGGCCCGTGCACAGCACGTGGACGACGGGGAGTGTGTGGCTCTGGAGGCAGTACATGGGCAGCGCTGAGGAGCGGCACCCGGCCCCGTGGACGCATTTCCTGGGCGGCCCTGCACCGTACCCGTCGGATGTTCCGGGCGATGAACTGGCAGCGCCGGTCGACCCGTTCGAGTGGCTGAGGGAGCTCCGGTGGCCGCCGAAGCGCCCGTCCGCTCCCCGCCCGGTTCTGACGCCGGAGGAGTTCAGCGAGATCCCGTTGACGTCGGAGCAGCGTCAGCGGCGAGCGGAACTGCTGGCCCGGGTTCGCGAAGCCAACCACCCGAAGCTCCGCTGATGGACCCGTACTCCGCGGCCGTCTTTGGCATCGGCGGCCTATGAGCTGACCAGCGCCGAGCGCGGGACGGCCTCTCACCTCCTGTGCCCCGGTAGGCACAGGACCGGCCCTCTTGGGTCCCCACAGATTCCCGCCCCGACCGTCAATCCCTGGCAGGCAGCCGGCCGGAGCGGGTTCCGCAACACCGAACGGCCCCGGCGTCGCCGACGTCGGGAACCCCGCAATGTGAGGAGACACCAGTATGACCACTCCGACGCCGCCCACGCCGCCGGCTCCGCCCGGACCCGGGCCGATGATCCCGGTGAACCCGGTCGTCCCGCCGACGACGTTACTCACGCGGGACGAGTTCCGACGCGTTGCCCTGACCGTCGTCGGCAACAACCCCGGAATGGAGATGAACCTTGCCGGGCAGATCGTGGGGGAGGCGCTGGCCTACCTCGTCACCGTCTCGCAGAACCGGGACCTCCCGCTCGCGCCGTCGCCCGTGGTGGACGAGGGCTGGCACGCCCTGATCCTGCAGACGGAGATGTACGGGCAGCTCTGCGAGAAGCTGGGCGGCTTCATTCACCACTACCCGGAGACGCCGGAGGAGACGGCGTACGACGCCGAGAACGTCGCCCTGACGCTTGCCATCATGGAGGCGGCAGGGGTGGCCCCGGACCGGGCGCTGTGGGCCCGCCCGGACAGGAACGAGGTCGGGGTCCGGTCGATCGTCTGGCACACCCCCAGCTCCAACTGCACGCCGATCAAGGTCGAGAAGAAGCCGAAGCCGAAGCCCAGCAAGGCTGTTCCGGCGTAACCGCCAACCGGTATCCGGGCAGTCCGTACGCTGCTGCGGGAAGGGAGATCTCATGGACAGCTGGACCGACCCGCAGTACGCGGATCTCGTCAGGACGTACCACCAGGCGGTGGAGGATGCCGAAGGGGAAGCGGAACAGCCCGTAGTGCGCATGTTCCTCGTTGACCCCGACCCGGAGTAGCCCACCGACCGGCCCGGCCGGGCCCACGTCCCGCACGGACGGAGGACGGTCGGGCCCCTGGACGCCTCTCGAAGGCAAGCGCAGCCGACCTGCGCCGAAGTCCCTGAACGGCCGTGGCCGTTCGCCGAAGCGCAAGCTCGTTGCAGCGCAGTGAGCCACTCAGCCAGCGGGCCGAGACTTGTCGTCCGCGCCCCCGAGGCGACCGGCGATGGCTGCGGCGAGAGCGAGGTACGCCTCGACCTTTGCTGCCTCAACGATGGTCTCGTCTCTCAGGCGCTTGGGAAGCGTTGCCAAGTACGCCCGGGCGGCGTTGGCGTGGTCGAGGTAGTCACTCATGCGGGCCCCCAGGTGATGTTCGGTCGATGTTCCCCGAGCGTAGACCCGAGCTGCGGGTGGTGGTGGTGTCTTTCGGACCTCGTCAAGCTCCTGGCGCCAGACACCCGCGTCCGGAGGGCGGGAGGTGCGCACCGGGGTTGACCTTGATCTACGGGTGCTCGACCTGTGGGCCTCGGCTCGCCCTGGTTCGCCGGCGTTCCCGCGACTCCTGGCCCTGCCTGATCGCCGCGGCTGCGGGGTGTTTAAGGTCGCGGCCATGACGAGGACCACACCGCCACGCCCGCTCGACGTCGAGGCGCTCTTCCCGGAGCTGGCCGCCCATCGGGGCACCACCACCCGGCTCCACCCGCGGCCGGGCCGCCCGGAGGTGTCGGCCAGCTCCGTGGGCGGGCCGCTGCTTTGGCCGGCGGACGAGGCGTGGCCGGTCTGCGCCGACTCCCACGGCCGCCGGCGGGGGAGGCGCCCGGCGGACGTCCGCCGGTACCGGGAGGTGCTGGCGGCCGCCTGGGAGCGCGACCCGGCGTCGGGCCCCACCGACGAGGAGCGGGAGCTGCTGGACGGGCTCAGGCGGGAACACCGGCTCGAAGGGGCCGAGGCGACCGGGCCGCTGCCGATGATCGGCCTCGCCCAGCTGTACCGGCGGGACCTCCCCGACCTGCCGGCCGGGCCCGGCGACTGCGACCTGCTCCAGGTGTTCTGGTGTCCCTTCGACGCGCACGGACCGACCGGCTTCGGCATGCAGATCGATCTGCGCTGGCGCCGATCGTGGGAGGTGACCGAGGTGCTGGCCGCCCCGCCGCAGGCACCGCTCGCCGGCTTCGACGGATATGTGCCCGAACCCTGTGTGCTGCACCCGGAGCAGGTGACCACGTACCCGTTCGCCGGCCTCCTGCCCGAGGACCTCTGCGCCAGGGTCGAGACCTGGGAGGACACCCGCGAGGAGGAGGCCGAGCAGTCCGAGGACGAGGGCGGGGACGAGGTCACGACGGTCGGTTACCAGTACGACCTGTCCATCCCGCCCGGCTGGCGCGTCGGCGGTTTCGCCTCCTGGCACTCGACCGACCCGGCCCCCATGGACTGCCGGGCCTGCGCGACCCCCATGCACCTGCTGCTCACCGTCGACAGCTCGGAGTGGGACGGCGGCAGCGGCAGCTGGAAACCACTGGAGCAACACGACCTGCCCCCGCACCCGCACGCGACACCCACCGAGGTGACCGTGGGCAGCTGGGGCGAGCTCAACGTCTTCGCCTGCCCCACCGACCCGGGCCACCCGCACCGCTGGAGCATCCAGTAGGCCGCCGGCTCCCGGTCGGAGGCCCCCAGCGGGCCCCCACCGCCCCCGGAGGACCGTCAGGCGGACACCCGGTCGACGAGAGCGGCGAGCGCGCCCGCCAGTGCGTCGAGCCCCGAGCCCGCCGGGCCGCCGGGCTCGTCCATGTAGAGGTCGCGGCGGATCTCCACCATGAGCGCGCTGACGTCGGCGGCCTTCCCGTAGTACCGCAGGGGCACGTACGTGCCCGCGAACGGGCTGTCGAGGCCGGTGCCGCCGAAGCCGGCGAACGCCTGCTGCGCCGCGTCGAGCAGTGCGGCGGGCGTGTGGAAGGGGTCCGTGCCGAGGCAGATGGGCGGCCGGGGCCCGTCGCCGTGCAGCTCGTACGGCAGGGCCTTCGTCGGGTACGAGTGGACGTCGATGACCACCGCGCGCCCGACCGCTTCGAGGCGTTCCGCGACCGCGGCCGTCACCGCCTCCGCGTACGGGTGGAAGTAGCGCTCCAGCAGTGGCTGCCCGTCGAAGCCGGCCGGGCGGAGCTCCTCGCGGTGCGTGGTCCGGGTGTAGACCGCCCCCATGCCGGCGGCCAGCATCTCCTCGCGCTCGTCGGGGAAGCGCTCGGGGTCGATGACGAGGCGGGACAGCCGGTTGACGAACCGCCAGGGAGTGACGCGCGCCGCCGCTGCCGCAGCGGCGGCGATCTCCGCCGTGTGCGCGTCGGTGATGTGGTCCAGTTCCAGCGCGAGCGCCTCGTCGTCCGGCACGATCCCGGCGCGGACGTCGGCGGGTATCGCGCGGGAGGAGTGCGGGACGTGCAGGATCACGGGGGAGTCGGGCGATCCGGGGTGGAGCCGGAAGGAGGCGGAGGTGTCGGTCATCTGTCCTCGATGCGGGTCGGGTCCGGTGATGAGGTGTCACCCCCATCATGTCCGCCCGACGGCCGGCTCCGTGCGGCCCGGGTGGCGTGCGCACGTGCGGGCAGGCCGTGCCTGCTGATCCGGGCGCGCCATTTGCCCCCCTGAGCCTCGGTGGCCTGCCGCGACAGGCGTCCTCGGCCTGCCGGGCTGCACCCCGGTTCACGTGCGGATACGCTGACGTTGCCCGCTCCCCGTCCCCTTCCGTCCGTCCCCGTTCGCTTCCGTCCGCTTTCGATGGCTCTGCGTCCCGAGGCCCCCATGACCCACCGGCTGGTGCTCTCCGCCGTTCCCCGGCTCGCCGGCTCGGCGGTCCTCGGAGCTGCTGCCGGCGCGGCCGTCGGTGTGCCGACCCACCTGCCGCTGGGAATCCTCGCCGGCATCGCGGTGGCGGAGACGGCCTTCGTGGTGGCCGGGTGGCTCGTCCTGTGGCCGATGAACCCCACCAGCACCCATCGCAACGTCGGGCGTGAGGAGTTCCGCCCCGTCGTCGAGGAACTCGCCGTCGTCGCGGCCGCCCTGTGCGGACTGGTCGGGATCGTGGCGCTGCTCCTGGTCGGCAGGACGGACGTGAGCCGGGCCGCCGCGGCGACGGCGCTCTGCGGCGTGTTCATGGCCTGGGCGGCGCTTCACCTGATGTACGCCACCCGCTACGCGTATCTCTACTACCTGCCGCCGGAGGGCGGGATCGACTTCAACACCGACGACCCGCCCCGGTACAGCGACTTCCTGTACTTCAGCTACAACCTCGGGATGACCTACCAGGTCTCCGACACCGGCGTCTCCAGCTCGGAGCTCCGGGCGGTGATCCTCCGGCACTGTCTGCTGTCCTACGTGTTCGGAGCCAGCATCCTGGCCACCACCATCAACCTGGTGGCCGGAATCGTCGGGCTGACGGGGTCGTCGGGCTGACAGGCTGATGATGGGCCGACGGGGTCGCCGGGCTGATGCGCTGCCCGAACCGCAGGCGCCGACCTGTCGCCCGTCGTCCCGAGTCCGCCCGCCTCCCGAGGCGCCCGTTTCCGGCCGTCGTTACCCGTCGTCCCCGCCGCCGAGGGAGAGCACGACGGCCGTCGTCCGACCCCCGGGCGCCTCGTAGCTGACGGTGTCGCCGGCGCGGCGGCCGATCAGGGCGCGGCCGAGCGGGCTGTCGGTGGTGACCAGTGTCCGGTCCAGCGCCCCGGCGACCTGGCCGATCTGCAGGGTGGTCTCCGTGCCGTCGGCGAACCGCACCGTGACGGTGCTGCCCACGCCGACCGCGTCGGTACTCGGAGGGCCCGCCACGGCGGCCTGGCGCAGGCGGCCGTTGATCTCGGCGATGCGGGCGTCCAGCCGGTCGACCTCCGTGGCGCGCTGCAACTCGTCGGCCTGGTCCGCCCGGTCGCCCACCTCCTTGCCGCCCCGCAGGGTGACGGCGACCTTTTCGCGGTCGGTGCGCAATGCGGCGAGCTCGCGTTCGAGTGCCTCGCGGGCGACAGCGCTGATGGGCTCGGCTTCACCGGTCATTCCCGGCTCCTCGGGGGGCAGGTGGCACGGGTGAGTGTCACAGGACAATTGCGGCATTTTCGAAGATATCAGGCAAGTGGTGGGGCTGCGGTGGCAGGCCGTGGCCCCGGCTCCCGGCCTCGGCCGGCCCGGGTGGCCCGGGCGCGGGCGGGCCGAGTGGCTCGCCGTCGCTCAGGCGAACGGTGTGCGGTGGAGGGAGATCAGCAGGCGCCAGCTGTGGGCGGCGAGTTCGGCCGGGGTGGCCGGCACCAGGTCGTGGAGCCAGTCGGCGAGCAGGGCGGTGAAGGTGGCGGCCACCGCGGTGGCGACCAGGTCGGGGTGCGGGGCTCCGGCCAACTGCCGCTCGGTGCGGCTGCGTTCGCGGAGCTCGCGGTGGAGGAGGTCGCCCAGCGGGCCGGTGCCGCCGGGCCGGAGCAGGGAGCGGTAGACCGCCGCGTGCCGGTCCACGTCGGTGAGGAAGGCGGCCAGGGCGGGTGGAGGGGCAGCGGGGTCGGGGGTGCCGCGCCACGCGTGCAGCGCATCGACGGCGTCCCGGACGACCTCGGCGCAGGCGTCCACGGCGAGGGCCTGGAGGTCCTCGTAGTGGAGGTAGAAGGTGGCCCGCCCCACGGCCGCCCGCCGGACCACAGCGGCCACGCTCACCTCGGCCAGCGGGCGTTCGGCGCACTCGGCGAGCAATGCGGCACGGAGGCGGGCCCGGGTGCGGTCGGCCCGTGCGTCGCTCATCGGGCGGCCAGGACGGCGGCGAGAGCGAGGGCGCCGGGCAGGGCCTGGGCGAAGAGGATCCGGCGGTTGGCGGTCGCCGCGCCGTAGAGGCCCGCCACGACCACGCAGGAGAGGAAGAACACCTGGACGCGGAAGCCGGTCGGGTCGTCGGCGACCAGGCCCCAGACCAGGCCGGCGGCCAGGAAGCCGTTGTAGAGGCCCTGGTTGGCGGCCAGCGGGGCGGTGGCCTTGGCCATCGGTGCGTCGAAGCCGGAGAGTCCCCGGCCGGGCGCGCGCTCCCAGAGGAACATCTCCAGCACCAGGATGTATCCGTGCAGTGCGGCCACCAGGCCCACCAGTGTGTTCGCCACGATGCCCATAACGGGCTCCTTTCTGGACTGTTGTCCAGCAATCATAGACACATGTCCAGAACCTTGCGAACCCGCTCGCTTCAAGAGATGAACTCACCTGACTGGGGCAGAAGTTCGTTGCTTCACCTCTTGACCGTGGCGGGCCAAGGCGGGACAGTGTGTCGACCGCGTGAGAGCGCTCTCACGGCGCGCTCTCCTCCCGTTCCCCTCTCGTCCGCCGCGCCCCACCGCGCCGAGGGAAGGCATCCCCATGACGGCACCCCCACCCGCCCCCGCCCCCGCCCCCGTGCCGGGGCCCGCCGGCCACCGCCCGGCCCTCGACAGCCCGGACCTCGACAGCCCGGCCATCCGTCGCCCGGACCACCATCGGGAGGCCCAGCACCGCCCGTGGCAGCACCGCCCGACCCAGCACCGCCCGACCCAGCACCGCCCGACCCAGCACCGCTCGGCCCAGCACTGCCGGCCGCGACGCGGCCTGCCGATGGCCGTGCTCACGGTGCTCGCCCTCCTGCTCACCGGCCTCTGGACGGCGGCGGGCGCGCGGGCGGCAACCGACTACACCCAGTCGGCGGCCACCGCCGGCCCCGGCTCGGTCCGGTTCACCTTCACTCCGGCCACCCCCGCCGGCCTCGTCGACGTCCACTACCGGCCGAGCACCGGCGGCCAGCAGGACTTCCGGATGACCCAGAGCGCGGGCAGCTGGCAGAAGACCGCCGACGGGCTGGCCGCCGGCTCCACGCTGGAGTACTGGTTCACCTACGAGAAGTCCGGCCCGCTCTACGACACCCCGCACTTCACCTTCACCGTCGGCTCGTCCGGGCCGGGCACCCCGGGCGGGGGCGGCGGGCCCGGCACCTTCCCGCTCACCTTCACGAACAACACCCGGGGCGCCTACGCCGACTCCCAGATCTACGTGACCGTGCTCGGCATGGTCGCCCCCGGCCAGTGGTCCTACCTGCGGCCCGACGGCACGACCGCGCACATCGACCACCGCGACGCCACGGCCCCCGGCCACCTGACCAAGAACGGCGTCGCCTACCCGAACATGTCCTTCACCCTCGACCGGGCGCGCACCGTCCCCTCGCCGGCCTCGATCCGCGGCGGCCGGATCTACATCTCGCTCGGCTCGCCCCTGTTCATCCCCGTCTCGCCCGACGACCAGGGCTGGGGCGGGCCGGACCCACGAAACGCGGCCGACCCCAACAACGACGTCTACTACGACTGGTACGAGTACACCTACGTCAACGGCGAGGTCGCGTTCGGCGGCAACACCACCCAGGTCGACGGCTTCGGCTTCCCGCTGACCGCCCGGCTCCAGCAGGCGTCCAGCGGCTACGACACCACCGCCGGGATCACCCGGACCCGCGCCGAGGTGATGGCCGGCTACGCCGCGGCCGTCGGGCCCGCCTTCCGCCCCCTTCAGGGCACGTACCGGATCGTCGCGCCGCGCTCGTCCGACCTGTTCCTGGCCGGCGGTGCGCAGCAGGGTTACCTCCAGCCGGTGATCGACCGGTTCTGGTCCACCTACACGGCGGGCCAGTTCACCTTCACCCGGCTCGGTGAGACCTTCACCGGGCGGGTCAGTGACAACACCCTGACCTTCACCAAGAACGGCGCCGGGCCGTTCCACCTGGCCAAGCCCACCTCGCCGGACGTGATGGCCTGCGCAGGCGCGCTGGCCAGCGGCAACGACACCGAGAAGCAGCTCGGTGCCGAGCTGTGCGCGGCCTTCCACCGCGGGGTCGCGCTCACCCCGGCGGACTGGTACCGGCCCTCGGCCTACTACCGCAGCGGCGTGGCCGGGAACGACTACGCGGCGTACCTGCACGGCGTCAGCCTCAACGGCCGCTCCTACGCCTTCCCGTACGACGACATCAACGACCAGTCGTCCGTGCAGATCCTCGGCAACGCCAACCCGCCCACCGGCCTGACCCTCGGCATCGGCTGGTGAACCCGAGCCCGCGGGCGGGAGGTGCCTTCCCGCCCGCCGTAACTCCGGGGCCCTGCCCCGCCGTTCCGCCCGCACGCGGCCCCGCCGACCCGCCCGAACCCTGCACCGAGCCCACGTCCGCCCACCTACGGAGGTGCACCACCGTGTCCGCACGTACCGTTCCCAGAACCACCGCCACCCGCCGCCGGCGTCCGCGCCGGGCGCTGGCCACCGTCCTGACGGCGGCCGGCGCCGCCACCGCGCTCTGCGCCGCGCTCCTCGGCTCCACCGCCACGGCCGCCGTCCCGCCCGCCCCGGCCGGCTGGACCACCGTCTGGAGCGACGACTTCGGCGGCGCCGCCAACACCCTTCCCGCCGGCGCCGACTGGATCGTCGACACCGGGACGAGCTACCCCGGCGGCGCCGCCAGCTGGGGCACCGGCGAGGTCCAGACCTACACCTCCGACACCGCCAACCTCCGCCAGGACGGCGCCGGGAACCTGCGCATCACCCCGATCCGTGATGCCAACGGCAACTGGACCTCCGGCCGGATCGAGACCCGGCGCAGCGACTTCGAACCGCCGGCCGGGGGCAAGCTGCGGATCGAGTCCCGGATCCAGATGCCGAACGTGACCGGCCCGGCCGCCGCCGGCTACTGGCCGGCCTTCTGGACGCTGGGCGCGCCGTACCGCGGCAACTACTGGAACTGGCCGACCATCGGTGAGTTCGACCTGATGGAGAACGTCAACGGCGTCAACCAGGTCTGGGGCACCCTGCACTGCGGCGGCAACCCCGGCGGCCCGTGCAACGAGACCACCGGCCTCGGCGCCGTGCACGCCTGCCCGGGCTCCGCCTGCCAGGGCAACTTCCACACCTACGCGCTGGAGTGGGACCGCAGTGTCAGCCCGCAGCAGCTGCGCTGGTACGTGGACGGTGTGCAGTACCACTCCGTCACCTCGGCGCAGATGGACGCCGCCACCTGGAACGCGGCCACCGCTCACGGGCACTTCATCCTTCTGAACGTCGCGATGGGCGGCGCGTTCCCGGACCCGGTGGCCGGGTACAAGACGCCGACGGCGGGGACGGCGTCCGGCGTGCCAATGCTGGTCGACTACGTCGCGGTCTACAGCTCCGGGGGAGGGGGCACGACGCCGCCGACCACGCCGCCGCCGACCACCCAGCCCCCGACGACGCCGCCGCCCACCACGCCGCCCGGCGGCACGGGCAGCGCGTACGGCACCATCCAGGCCGAGGCCTACAGCGGCCAGTCGGGAACGGCGCTGGAGACCACCACCGACAGCGGCGGCGGCCAGAACCTCGCCGCCCTGGCCAACGGCGACTGGGCGCTCTACCGGGGTGTCGACTTCGGTGCCACCGCGGCCCGGCAGTTCAAGGCGAGGGTGGCCTCGGGGGCGGCCGGCGGCGTCAGCGGGCTGGTGGAGGTCCGGCTGGACAGCCCGGCCGGCGCCCCCGTCGGCTCGTTCGCCGTCGCCAACACCGGCGGCTGGCAGAGCTGGACCACCGTGCCGGCCAACATCAGCGCCGTCACCGGCAAGCACGACGTCTACCTGACGTTCACCAGCGGCCAGCCGGCCGACTTCGTCAACGTCAACTGGTTCACGTTCAGCACCACCTGACGCGGGGCGCCGTGCGGCGGCAGACGGTCACCGTCTGCCGCCGCCGCGGCGTGCGCGGGTGCGGCGGCAACGGGCACGGCAGCGCCCATGCGAGCGCCCGTGGGAGGGCCCCATGGGAGCGCTCTCAACCGTGCGTCCGCGACCCGCTAGGCTCTGGGACGAAGCGTCCGCGTGCGAGAGGAGCCCACGGTGCCGGAGCAGATGCCGCGTCCCACGGCCGAGGCGGACGCGGCCGCGCCGCGTCCGACACTGGAGTCGGTCGCCGAGCGGGCCGGGGTCTCCCGGGCCACGGCGTCGCGGGTGGTGAACGGGGGAGCGGGGGTCCGAGAGGCGCTGCGGGAGAAGGTCCAGCGGGCCGTCGAGGAGCTCGGCTACCTCCCCAACCTGGCCGCCCGCACGCTGGTGACCCGGCGCAACCACGCGGTGGCCGTGGTGGTGGCCGAGCCCGGCAGCAGGCTCTTCTCCGACCCGTTCTTCGCCCAGCAGCTGCGCGGAATCGGCCGTGAACTCTCCGCGGCCGACAACCAGATGGTGCTGATGATGGTCGAGGACCAGCACGACTACGAGCGGGTGGGCCGCTACCTGGCCGGCGGCCACGTGGACGGCGCGCTGCTGTTCTCGCTGCACCAGCCCGACCCGCTGCCCGAGATGGCGCGCAAGGTCGGGCTGCCCTTCGTGGTGGGCGGCCGCCCGGGCTGGCCGGGCGCCGAGTCCGACCGCGAGCTGGTCTACGTGGACAGCGACAACCGCGGCGGCGCCCGGCTGGCCGTCGGCCACCTGCGTGCGCTCGGGCGCGGTGTCATCGCCACCATCACCGGCCCGCTCGACCAGACCTCCGCCATGGACCGCCTGGACGGCTACCGGGACGTGCTGCCCGACGGTGACCCGGCGCTGGTCGCCGAGGCGGACTTCACCCCCGACGGCGGCGGCCGCGCGATGGCCGAACTGCTGGCCCGCCGGCCCGACCTGGACGCGGTGTTCGCCGCCTCCGACGCGATGGCCTCGGGCGCGCTGCGGGTGCTGCGCGACGCGGGGCGCCGGGTGCCGGAGGACGTCGCCGTGGTCGGCTTCGACGACGTCGAGTCGATCGCCGCCTGGACCGAGCCCCCGCTCACCACGGTGCGCCAGGACATCGAGGAGATGGGCCGGCTGATGGCTCGCCTGCTGCTGCGCCGGCTCGCCGAGGCCGGCTCGGCCGCCGGCGCGCCCGCGGGGCCGGCGTCGTGGCCGGCGGCGGGCCGGCGGCCGGGGGGTCCGGCCTCGGTGATCACCCCGACCCGGCTGGTCCGGCGCGCCTCGGCCTGAGTGGCATCTCCTCCCGAGTAACGCCTTCCGACTCCCGAGAGGCGCCTTCCGACTCTCGAGCAGTGCCTTCAGGGCGCTGCCTTCTGCACTGCCGCCTTCACTTCCTGAACGCCCGTTGGCGGTAACTCCGAGATTACGTTCGGGTTTCGACCCCTTGACCGGTGCGCCCCCGCGCGGCACTCTCCTCTCAGTGCTTGAGAGCGCTCTCAGAAAGCGCTCTCACCCACCGCGCCACGCTCGCACCCATCACGCCACGCACTCACCAAGCGCTCTCGCACCGAGCCCACGCACTGCTCTCTCGCACCGCCAGCACCGCTCGCACCGCCTCGGCCGCCGATCTCGGTCGGCCCGCCCGCATCGCCCGCCCCCCGAAGCCCACCCGCCCCGCCAGGGAGACCTCATGCGCCGCTCCGCCGCCGCCCTCGGCAGCACCGCCCTCGCCGCCATCCTCCTGCTCACCTCGTGCAACAGCTCCGCCGGCTCCTCCGACACCGCCGCCGGCGGCAAGGTGACCATCACCGTCGACCTCTTCGGCACCTTCGGCTTCAAGGAGAGCGGCCTCTACGAGGAGTACATGAAGCTGCACCCCGACATCACCGTCAAGCAGACCGACACCCAGGACGAGGGCCAGTACTGGCAGGCCCTGCAGACCAAGCTCGCGGGCGGCGGCGGCCTCGCCGACATCCAGGGTCTGGAGGTCGGCCGGGTGGCCAGCGTGCTGCAGAAGCAGGCCGACAAGTTCACCGACCTGAAGAACCTCGGCCTCGGTGCGGTCAACGACGAACTGGTGCCGTGGAAGGGTGCCGCGGTGAAGACCGCCGACGGCCGGGTGCTCGGCGCCGGCACCGACATCGGGCCGGAGGCGATCTGCTACCGCACCGACCTGTTCAAGGCCGCCGGCCTGCCCACCGACCGCACCGAACTGGCCGCCCGCTGGTCGACCTGGCAGGGCTACCTCGGCCTCGGCAGGGAGTACGTCGCCAAGGCCGCGCCCGGCAACGTCTGGACCGACAGCGCGGCCGGCATGTTCACCGCCGAGGTCGGCCAGCAGAAGGTCCGCTACGCCGACGAGAGCGGCAAGCCGGTCTTCGAGACCAGCCAGGCCGTGAAGACCGCCTGGGCCGACGCCGGCCGGCTGGTCGCGGACGGCCTCTCGGCCAAGCTGCCGCAGTGGACCCCGGAGTGGAACAAGGCCTTCAGTACCGGCAAGTTCGCCACCCTCAGCTGCCCCGCCTGGATGCTCGGCTACATCAAGGGCCAGGCGGGGGAGGCCGGTTCGGGCACCTGGGACGTCGCCCCCGGCCCCGGCCGGACGGGGAACTGGGGCGGCTCCTACCTGATGGTGCCGAGGACGGCCAAGCACCCGAAGGAGGCTGCCGAGCTGATCAAGTGGCTGACCGCCAAGGAGCAGCAGACCACCCTGTTCACCAAGCAGGGCTCCTTCCCGTCCTCCACCGGCGCACAGGCCGCGATCAAGGGCGTCGCCGACCCGTACTTCAGCAACGCGCCGATCGGCCAGATCTTCAGTGAGTCGGCGGCCGGCATGCCCGCCCAGGTGCTCGGTGTGGACGACGGCGTGATCGGCAAGGCGTTCACCGACGCCCTCGGCGAGGTCGAGCGGACCGGCACCGCACCCGACACCGCCTGGAAGCACGCCATGGACAACATCCGCAAGGCCGACGGCAGCTGACGGATCCTCACGAAGGCGCCACGATGGCCACGCTCTCCTCCGCCCGCCTGCCCGCCGCCGGCCCGGCAAGGGCCCGCACCCGCCGGGCCGGCCGGCTCGCACCCTACGGCTTCCTCGCCCCCTTCTTCGTCCTCTTCGCGGCCTTCGGGCTCTTCCCCCTCCTCTACACGGCCTACGTCTCGCTCCACCGCGTCGAGCTGCAGAGCGCCGACCGGATGGACTGGCTGGGCCTGCAGAACTACACCCGCCTGCTGGCCGACCCGTTCTTCTGGAACGCGCTGCGCAACACCTTCACCATCGGCGTGCTCTCCACCGTCCCGCAGCTGCTGATGGCCCTCGGCCTGGCCCACCTGCTCAACTACCGGCTGCGCGGCCGTACCTTCTTCCGGGTCGCGATGCTGCTGCCGTACGCGACCTCGGTGGCCGCCGCCACGCTGGTCTTCGCCCAGCTCTTCGGGCGCGACTACGGCCTGATCAACTGGGTGCTCGGACAGCTGGGGCTCTCCCCGGTGGACTGGCAGGCCGACACCTGGGCCTCGCAGTTCGGCGTCTCGGCCATCGTCACCTGGCGGTGGACCGGCTACAACGCGCTGATCTACCTGGCCGGCATGCAGGCCATCCCCGGCGAGCTGTACGAGTCGGCGGCGGTGGACGGCGCCTCCCGGTGGCAGCAGTTCCGGCACGTCACCGTCCCCGGCCTGCGCCCGACGATCGTCTTCACCGTCGTCGTCTCGACGATCGGCGCCACCCAGCTGTTCGGCGAACCGCTGCTCTACGAGGGCAACGCCGGCGGCGGGATCTCCCACCAGTACCAGACCCTCGGCCTCTACCTGTACGAGCAGGGCTGGAGCTTCTTCCACCTGGGCCGCGCGGCGGCCGTCGCCTGGGTGATGTTCCTGTTGATCGTCGTCCTGGCCCTGTTGAACGCGGCGATCGCCGCCCGGCGCAACCGTACGGACCGGTGACCTCGTGACCCTCGTGCGACCTACCCCCCGGCCCCGGCCCGCCTCCCGGATCCGGCCGGCCCGCCGCCTCCGGAAGGGCCCGGGCCCCCGAACAGGCTCCAGCCTCCGGAAGGCCCCCCGCTCGCCGCTGCACGGCGGCCCACTCACCTACGCGGTGCTGATCGCCGCCACCCTGGTGTTCGCGTTCCCGTTCTACTGGACGCTGGTGGCCGCCAGTCGCTCCAACGCCGAACTCAGCTCGGCCGCACCGGCCCTGACCCCCGGGCCGAACCTGCTGCACAACATCGGTGAGGCCCTGCAGCAGGCCGCGATCGGCGAGGCGCTGCTGAACTCGCTGATCGTCTCGGCCACCGTCACGGCCGGGGTGGTGCTCTCCTCCACCCTGGCCGGCTTCGCCTTCGCCAAACTGCGGTTCCGCGGCCGCGGGCTGCTGCTGGCCGTCACCGTCGCCACCATGATGATCCCGCCGCAGCTCGGCGTGATCCCGCTGTTCATGCTGATCGTCCGCCTCGACCTGCAGAACACCCTGCCGTCGGTGATCCTGCCGTCGCTGGTCTCCGCCTTCGGTGTGTTCTTCATGCGCCAGTACCTGATCCAGGCCCTGCCGGACGAGCTGGTCGAGGCCGGGCGCGTCGACGGCGCCTCGCTGCTGCGGATCTTCCGGTCGATCGTGCTGCCGGTGGCCCGGCCGGGGATGGCGGTGCTGGGCATGCTGACCTTCATGGCCACCTGGAACGACTTCTTCTGGCCGATCGTCGCCCTCAGCTCCCAGAATCCCACCGTGCAGGTCGCGTTGAAGTCGCTCGGCCAGGGGTACGTACCCGACCAGTCGATCGTCCTGGCCGGCGCCCTGATCGGCACGCTCCCCGTCCTGCTCGTCTTCGGCCTGCTCGGCCGCCAGATCGTCGGCGGCATCATGCAGGGCGCCGTCAAGGGCTGAACCCCGGAGGCGCAACCCGGACCCACCACCCCGAGAAGCCACACCCTTGAGAACCGGCGACCCCGGACCGGCGGTCCCGACCCACGACCCCGGACCGACGGCCGGCCCCCGAACCCGCGACCCCGGAAGGCGACATGACCGACCACGCCCCGCCCCTCACGTTCCCCTCCGACTTCGTCTGGGGCGCGGCCACCGCCGCCTACCAGATCGAGGGTGCGGCCGCCGAGGACGGCCGCACCCCGTCCATCTGGGACACCTTCAGCCGGACACCGGGACGAGTCCGCAACGGAGACACCGGCGACGTCGCGACCGACCACTATCACCGCTACCGCGAGGACGTCGCGCTGATGGCCGAACTCGGCCTGCCCGCCTACCGGTTCTCGCTCGCCTGGCCGCGTGTCCAGCCCGGCGGCAGCGGGCCGGCCAACAAGGCCGGTCTGGACTTCTACGACCGGCTCGTGGACGAACTGCTCGCGCGCGGCATCGCCCCGGTGGTCACGCTCTACCACTGGGACCTGCCACAGGAGTTGGAGACTCCAGGCAACGGTGTCTCCGCCGCGGGCGGCGGCTGGACGGACCGGGCCACCGCCCACCGCTTCGCCGAGTACGCGGCGCTGGCCGCCGCCCGGCTGGGCGACCGGATCGGCACCTGGACGACGCTCAACGAGCCCTGGTGCAGCGCCTTCCTCGGCTACGGCAGCGGCGTCCACGCCCCCGGCCGTACGGACCCGGCCGCCGCCCTCGCCGCCCACCACCACCTGCTGCTCGCCCACGGCCTCGCCGTCGGCGCGCTGCGCGCCGAACTCCCCGCCGCCGCACAGGTTTCGCTCACCCTCAACCTGGCCGCCGTCCGCCCGCTCACCGAGGGACCGGCGGACCGGGAGGCGGCCCGGCGGATCGACGGCCTGGCCAACCGGATCTTCCTCGACCCGGTCTTCCACGGCCGCTACCCGGCCGATGTGCTCGCCGACACCGCGCAGGTCACCGACTGGTCCTTCGTCCGGGACGGCGACCTCGCCGAGATCTCCCGCCCGATCGACGCGCTCGGCATCAACTACTACACCCCGACCGTGGTCGCCGCCGACGACCCGGCCGATCCGGCCCCCCGCCAGGACGGCCACGGCGGTGAGCGGTCCCCGTGGCCCGCCGACCGGGGCATCCGCTTCCTGCCCGCCGAGGGCGAACGCACCGCCATGGGCTGGCCGGTGGACGCCGACGGCCTGTACGAGCTGCTCACCCGCCTCCGCGACGAGCTGCCCGGCCTGCCGCTGCTGGTCACCGAGAACGGCGCCGCCTACGACGACTACAGCGACCCGGCCGGCGCGGTGCACGACCCCGAGCGGATCGCCTACCTGCACGCCCACCTCACCGCCGTCCACCGGGCGATCGCCGCCGGCGCACCCGTGCGGGGGTACTTCCTCTGGTCCCTCCTCGACAACTTCGAGTGGGCGTACGGCTACGGCAAGCGGTTCGGCGTCGTCCACGTCGACTTCGCCTCCCAGCGCCGCACCCCCAAGGACAGCGCCCGCTGGTACGCCGAGGTCATCCGCACGGGCAGGCTCGGGCCTGCGGCCTGAGCGGCCGACCGCGGCCCGGCCGGGAGGAGAGTCCTCCCGGCCGGGAGGAGAGCCGAAAAGCCACTGGCGCGAAGGCGGTGACTTGGCCAGGCTGCGGCCCATGGACTGGATGCCCCTGCTCTCCACGCTCGCCGGTGCCGGTATCGGCATCACCGCCACCCTGATCGCCGACCGCAACCGCTGGCGGCGCGAGCAGGCCCGGCACGCGCTGGACGTCCGGCGCGAGGTGTACACGGAGTTCGTCTCCGCGCTCAAGGCGGCCGGTGAGGAGATCCGGGCGGTCGCGCTGGGCGACCATCGCTCCGACGCGGCGCGCGACGCGGCCGTGCGGGAGGCCTTCCGGAGCACCGGCCTGTACACGGCGAGCGAACGCCTCTGGCTGGTCGGGCCGCCGCCGGTCGTCACGGCCGGCAACGAGGCCTTCCTCAGCCTGCGCCGGATCCGCGACGCCTACGCCCGCGGGGTGGCGGTCGGCTCCGTCGAGGACGCGCCCCTGATCGCCCGGCGCCGCACCGCCATGGCCCGGATGCGCGGCCTGATGCGCGAGGACCTCGGCATCGGGCCGCTGGGCTTCGAGTGACCGCGCCCCACCCGTGACCGCCCCACCCGTGACCGCGCCCCACCCGTGGCCGTGACGGCGGCGCGCCGCGCCGACGCGGGGCGCGGGGGTGGCCCTCCCCTCCGGACCCACCCCCGCGCCCCGTCCCCGGTGCGTCGGCCCCGTCCGGCGGCCGCCTCCGCACTCGTTGGCGTCCGGTCAGGCCAGCGGGCTTCCCACGTTGCGCAGCATGCGCCGCAGCACCCGCAGGGCCGCCGCGTAGTCCGCATCGTCGATGCCCTCGTGGATCCGTGCCCGGATGGCGGGCGCCTGCGACTTGAGGCCGGCCCGGGCCGCGTCGCCGGCCTCGGTGATCCACAGCCGTCCGTCGTCGTCCCGGGAGACCCAGCCGCGCTCCAGCAGCACCGCGGCCTCCGCGTCCAGGTCGTCCTCCGGCCGCAGGTACGACGCGGTGGCGTCGACCAGTTCGGGGACGGTCATGCCGTGACCGTCCTTGGAGATGTCGTTGCGCGACAGGTGCCGCAGCATCCAGTACTGCGGCTGGGTGAAGCCGAGTTCGGCCTGCTGGCGCCGGATGAACGCGATGATCTCCTCGTAGGCGACGCCGGTCCAGTACGCGACCGGTTCCGCGGCCAGCTCCTGCTGCGTGTACTCGTGCGTTTCCACGGTGGTGTGCTCCTTCGGTGAGGTGGTGTTGCGAGTGGGTGATGGAGGTGGCGGGCTGTTGGTCAGAGCGTGGTCCGGCGGGCGTACCAGACCGTCAGGGCGGTCAGCAGGCCGATCCCCGCGCCGGTCCAGAGAGCGGTGGTGAGGGTCGCCGCGTCGACGATGAGCCCGCCGCCCAGCGCCCCGAGGGCGATCGCGAGGTTGAACACCGAGGTGTTCAGGGCGGTGGCCGCCTCGGTGTCGCGGGGCGCGGACCGCAGGATCCAGGTCTGGACGCTCACGGGGACGCCGCCGAAGGCGAGCCCCCAGCCGATCAGCAGAGCGACGCCACCGACCGGCGCCGTGCCGACGAGCGGGAAGAGCGCCAGGATCACGGCGAGCGCCAGGCCGATGGCCATGACGATGCTGCGGATGTCGCGTCCCACGGCCGCGCCGACGAGGAAGTTGCCGACGATGCCGGCGACGCCGAAGGCCAGCAGCAGCGGGCCGACCATGCCCGGGCTGATGCCGGAGACGTCCTGCAGGATGGGGCTGACGAAGGTGAAGGCCGCGAAGTGGCCGCCCACGAGCAGGAAGGTGGTCAGCACGCCGGCCCGTACCGCGGGGTTGCGGAACTGCGCGGCGAGTGTGGCCAGCCGCACCGGTTCGGTGGCGGGCATCGCCGGCAGCAGGACGAAGAGGGCGGCGACGACGAGCAGGCCGAGCCCGCCGACGGTCGCGAAGGCCGTCTGCCAGCCGCTGAACTCCCCGATCAAGGTGCCGGCCGGCACGCCCAGCACGTTGGCGGCCGTGGCGCCGCCGAAGGTGATGGCCGTCGCCCGGCCGACGAAGGCGTCCGGCACCATCCGGACGGCGATGCCCGCGGCGAGCGCCCAGAATCCGCCGATGCTGATGCCGATGAGGAAGCGGGCCCCCAGCAGCACGACGAAGTCGGGTGCCGTCACGGAGAGCAGGTTCGCCGCGGCCATCAGGCCCAGCAGTGCGATCAGGACGGTCCGGCGGTCCCGGCGTCCGATCAGTACGGGCAGCAGCGGCGCGGCGGCGGACGCCACGAGGCCCGGCACGGTCACCATGAGGCCGGCGACCCCTTCGGAGACGTCGAACGCGCCTCCGATGGGCGTGAGCAGGCCCATCGGCAGCTGCTCGGCGGTCACCATGGCGAACGTGCCGACGGCCACGGCCACCAGGGCCAGCCATCGTCGCAGGGGTACGGCGTCCGGGCCGGGGGCCGGATCGGTGCCGGCGGTGGTCGCCCGGGCGGATTCGACTGTCGTCATGTGAGGCGTTCCTCGGGTGGTGGCGGGCAGGCGGAAGCAGCCGCCGGCCCGTCAGCGGACAAGGGTCGTGGGGTGCAGGGGGAAGAGCCGGCGGCGGGTGCCGTCGGGGTCAGGCCATGACCGGGGTGGTCTGCGCGCTGCTGATCAGCCAGCTGCTCCCGGCTGCCGAGCCGTCCCCTGCTCGGCCGAACTGGCCCTCTTCGCCATCGAGTTGCCTGACGACGACATAGGTGAGACGCCCCGTGCGGGTGGCGGGCAGGCGGACGCCGGGTCCGTCGTCGGGTGACGGCTCCCGGTGGTCGAAGACGTGCTTCACGCAGGCCACGATCGCCGTGTCGGGGCCGATGAAGCGGATGTCGTCGATCTCGGTCCTCGTCAGCACGTCCGCGAGCGGCGATGCCAGTGCCGCGGTCATCGCCCGGGCCAGGCTCTCCCGGCCGGCCACCCGCCGGCCCCCGAAGTTGACGACGCTCACGTCCGCCGTGTGGAGCGGGATGAAGCGGGCCGGGTCGCTCTGGTACTCCTCGGCCTCGGCGACCAGCCGTCGGATGGCCGCGAGGTCGTGGTCCCGCTGGGAGAGATCATTCATCGTGCAAACCCCGTTCGTGTCGTCGATCGGCCTGCGCCACGGGCAGGTCCGTGGAGGTGTCCGGCCCGGCTCGCCGGGCGTGGACCCGGCCGAAGTGCGCCCACTGCTCCTCCGTCACGAGGGCCTGGACCAGCGGGAGCACCGCCTGCTCCTCGTGGCCGAGGTGGCCGCCGACTCCCGCGACGAGCGAGCCGGCGAGGTCGGCGAGGAGGTCCGGACCGGCGGCCGGATCGGCCAGCGCCTCGTCGATCGCCCCGATCAGCCGGTCGATCGCGAGGTGTTCGGCCTCCAGCGCCTCCAGCAGCGCCAGGTCGAACGGCCGGCCGTTCAGCGCCCGGCGCAGGACCGGCCAGAGCGCGTCGTCCTCGGCGCTGTGGTGGACGCGCAGCGCCTCCTTGAAGGGTTCCCAGACGCCCGCTGTGCGCAGGCCGTCCCGGGGGTCGTCCCCGGGCAGGGCCACGGCCTCGGCGATGCCGTGCAGGCCGCGTCGCAGAACCTCGTGCATGGCGTGCATCGCCGCCATGTCGAGCTTGTCGTTCACGGCCGGCCGTCCTCCGCCCTCGCGCGGTCCGGCGGGTCGCTCGCGGGTTCCGTCACGCGTACGGACACGTTGTCTCCTTCGGGGGATCGGTCGGTCGCCCGTTGAACGGGCAGGCCGGGGCAAGGGCCGGACGCCGCTCGGAACAGGCGGGAACGGGACGTCAATGAGGTCTCCGGAAAGGCGAGTTGCGCCGACCGGGAATCGCGGCGGACGTGCTTCCGTGGACTCCCCCACCTTCCACCCGCAGTACTTCGGCGATCAACGTAGACTTCGCGCGCCGATCGATAACTCCGGGGTTATCGCACGTGAGGGGCGGGGGAGCCGTGGAACTGCGCGATATCGAGATCTTTCTGACACTGGCCGACGAACTTCATTTCGGCCGTACCGCCGAGCGGTTGCACATCTCCCAGGCGCGGGTCAGCCAGGCCATCAAGAAGCAGGAACGCCGCATCGGCGCCGCCCTGTTCGACCGCACCAGCCGCACGGTCACGCTCACCCCCGTCGGACGCATCCTGCGGGTCGAGCTGCAGCAGGCCTACGACCTGATCCACGCCGGGCTGGCCCGCGCCAGCGACGCCGCACTGGGCGTGCGGGGCACGCTCCGGCTGGGGGTCATGGGGGTCATCGGCAACGAGATGCGCCCGATCATCAGCGCCTTCGAGGCCCGGTACCCCGAGTGCACCGTCCAGGTCGTCGAGTACCACTTCAGCGACCCCTTCAGCCTGCTGCGGGCCGGCAAGCTGGACGTGCAGGTGGCCTGGCGCCCCGTGCACGAAGCGGACCTCAGTGTCGGCCCCACCGTCTTCACCGAGGGCCGCGTCCTCGGCGTCGCGGCCGGCTCGGACCTCGCCGGCCGTGAGTCCGTCTCCCTGGAGGACCTCGGCGGCCGGCTGGTGCTCGACGGCGGGCCCCGCGTCCCGGAATACTGGATCGAGGCCATGATCCCCAAGTACACCCCGAGCGGGCGCCCGATACCGCGCGGCAACTCCGTGGGGACGTTCCACGAGCTCCTCTCCCTCCTCGCCACCGGCCAGATCGTCTGCCCGGTCAACGGCCATGTCCGCCGCTACTACACCCCACCCGGCATCGCCTTCATCCCCATCCACGACGCCCCACCCACCGAGTGGGCCCTCGTCTGGCCCACCGCCACCGAGCCCGCCCGCCTCCGCGCCTTCCTCGACACGGCCGCCGAGTTCGGCGCAGCCCACGCCCCGCGGACCGGCTGAGTCGTCGAGGCGCCTGCGGGGCGCAGGGGAGTCGCGGCGCGAGGGTCGCGCACCGCACGGCACCGCACTGCACTGCACCGCCCGCACCTCACGTACCGCGCCCCACCGCCCGTACCGCACGGCCCGTACCGCACGGCACCGCCCGCACCGCGCCGCACCGGCCTCCTCCGGCCAATTGGTGGCGACCGACGTCTTGGCAGGGCGTGGGCGCCGTCCTTACCGTCGAGTAACGCGATTCGGCGACACCGCCTCCGACCCGCGCTCCGACGCCTGCCCCCGCACCCCTGCTGTCCGGCGCCTGCCCTCCGTGTGCCTGCTTTCCTGTGCCTGCTCCCCTGTGCCTGCTCTCGTGTGCCTGCTCTCCTGCTCCTGCTTTCCGATTCCCTGCTTTCCGACCTTGCTTCCGAACTCTGCGCACCCGCGAAGGAGCGGCGATGTCCCCGCAAGAGCCCCGGTCCGACTCCGTCCCGTCCCGCCGATCCCGGCCCGCCAGGGCCCTGGGCGCCCTCGCGGCCGCCCTCGTCCTGCCCCTCGCCGCCATCGCCCCGGCGGCCGCGACGGCCGGCGCCGCACCCGAACCCGCAGGCGCCGCCCTGCGCGAGGTGATGTTCGTCGGCAACAACTGGGACGGCACCGCGGACGTCATCCGCTCCACCGGCGACCTGGCCAGGATCGGCCGCGTCAACGTCGTCCCCGACAAGGACCAGCGGCTCGCCGAGATCTACCTCAACCCCGTCAAGCTCGCCTACTTCCTGGGCATCCGGCTGGGTCCGGGCGAGGGGCACGACCAGTTCGTCGACGACATGTACTCGACCCCGGACGGATCCGCCGTGGTCGTCTCCCGCCCGAGCTTCGCCGACGTGGTGTCCATAGACCTCGCCACCGGGCGGATCAACTGGCGCTTCCCCGTGTCGGGTTACCGCTCCGACCACATGGCGCTCTCCCCGGACGGCACCCGCGTGGCGGTCTCCGCCTCCACCTCCAACACGGTCCACGTGCTCGACGTCCGCACCGGCGCGCAGCTCGGCTCCTTCCAGACCGGCGACAAGCCCCACGAGAACCTCTTCACCGACGGCGGGCGGCAGATCTGGAACATGTCGATCGGCGAGGTCAACACCGCCCTCGACGCGCCGTGGCTGGACTGGACGAAGGGCGACCGCCGGATCACCGTGGTCGACGCCGCCACGTACGCGCCGGTCAGGATCATCGACATGCGGGAGCGGCTGGACGCAGCCGGCCGCTCGGACCTCTCCGACGCGATCCGCCCGGCCGCGTTCACCCCCGACGGATCGACGCTCTACTTCCAGGTGTCCTTCTTCAACGGCGTGGTCGAGTACGACGTCGCCGCCGACCGGATCACCCGGGTCAAGACCCTGCCGAAGAACCCGGCGACCAGCGAGGACCGCACCACCTGGGTCAACGACTCGCGCCACCACGGCCTGTCGATGAGTCCGGCCGGTGACAAGCTGTGCGTCGCGGGCACCATGGACGACTACGCGACCGTGGTCGACCGGGCCACGCTCCAGGAAGGGCCGCTGGTGCCCGCCTCGAAGCCGTACTGGGCCACGGTGAACGGCGACGGCACGGCCTGTGTGATCTCCGAGAGCGGCGCCGACCAGGTCACCGCGATCGACTTCGCGACCGGGCGCAAGACCGTCTCCGTGCCGGTCGGCGACCACCCGCAGCGGGTGCGCCTCGGCCATGTGCCGGCCGACTGGACCGGCCCCTCGGGAGCGTGAGCGCGGCCGGTCCCGGCGTCACCCGTCCACGTCAATCGGTGTGGTGGACGATCAGGAAGTCGTCGAAGACGTGCCGCCCGGGCCGGCCGGCCACCTCGTCGAGCGCGCGGCGGACGTCGTGCAGCTGGCCGACCGTCATCTGCAGGGGAGGCTCGTCGGGCTGGTACGTGTAGCGGATCGGGTAGTCGACACCCGGCTGGTCGGTCATCTCGACGTGGCAGCCGAGCACGTGGCTGACCGGGTGGTCGGCCGCGAAGGCGATCAGCCGGTCGATCGTCGCCACGTAGGCGTCCCAGTCGGCGACGTACAGGCGGCCCGGGTAGACGGTGTCGCCGGTGAGCAGGAACCCGGTGAACGGGTCGTAGTAGGTGATCGCGGCCTCGTGGTGGCCGGGGCTCGTCAGACAGGTGAGCACCCGGCCGCCGAGGTCCAGCCGGGCCGGCTCGTCGGGGTCGTCGCCCAGGCCGAGGAACGCCCGGACGGTGCCGAGCCCGGCGTCCACCACCTCGGTGTCCGCGCGGTCGGCGAACTGGGCGTCCCCCGCGATGTGGTCGCCGTGGCCGTGGGTGTGCAGGACGAGCAGCCGGTAACCGGTGCGCGGGTGGCGGGCGAGCCAGTCCGCGACCAGCTCGTCGACGACGCGGCGCAGCGGGAAGTACGCGGGCGACGCGGTGGCCCCGGTGTCGATCAGGACGGCGCGCTCGTTGCCGAACAGCAGGAACAGGAAGGGCGCTTCGTAGTTGACCGCCTTGTTCTGCCGCAGGATGACGGTGTGCTCGTCGTAGTGGTGGACCTGGAGCTCGGGGTCGGTGTTGTGCTTCGCCGACTCGGAGCCGTGGATCCAGCGCACGTCGAGCGAGCGCCCCGCGAGGTGCGCGGCCTGGTCGGTGAAGTCGACCGGGCTCGTGAAGTCGGCCGGTTGCTGGCGGGGGGTCATGCGGTCTCCCGTGGGCGTCCTCCTCGCCGGCCGAGTGCGGCACCTGCCCCGCCGGCGGCGGCCCGACTGCGGGCCGCCGTTCGCGAACCTACCAGGCACCGCGGCGGGCGCGCGGCGCCCCTTCGGGCATGCCCGGCTCCCACCGCCCCGGGCCTCCGGCCGCGGTCGGGTCCGGGCCTGTGACCGGGCACCCGGGGATCGCGGAGCGGCACCGTCGGCTTATTCATCCCGGGCCGGACGGAGTACCCGGCGCACGGCGTCGCGCAGCCACTGGTGGCCCCCGTCGGCGGTGTGGCGCGGATGCCAGGCCATGCCGATCGTCAGTGGCGGCAGCGGCAGCGGGATTTCCAGCAGGCGCAGCCCCAGCGCGTGCGCCGCGTCGCTGAGTGGTGACGGGGGCTCACCCGGCAGCGCGGTCGGCACCAGGCAGACCGCATCGCCGCCTGCGGCCAGCGCCATCGCCGCCAGATGTCCGGGCAGGACGGCGCTGACCCGCCGGCTGAGCCCCTGCTCGGCCAGGGCCGCGTCCAGCGGGCCGGTGAAGCGTCCCCGCCGGCTCACCGCCACGTGCTCGGCGGCGGCCAGCCTGGCGGGCGTCAGGGTTCCTTCGGCGAGCGGGTGCCCGGCCCTGACGCCGGCCGCCATCCGCAGCGTGGTCAGCTCGTCGACCCGGGTCTCCGGGTCGACGTGGTCGATGGCCCCGATCTCCAGATCGATCCGGCCCTCGCGCAGCGCGGGGCCCGCCTCCCATTCCTCGGCCAGCACCCGCAGCGAGACGCCCGGTGCCCGGCGCCGGGCCAGCCCGAGCAGACCCGGCGCCAGCGCCGCGCCGACCAGGTCCGAGGCCTGGACGGTGAAGGTGCGCCGCAGGGCGGCGGGGTCGATCCCGCCGCTCGGGGTGAGCAGTGCCTCCAGCCGCCGCACCACCGCGGCGGCCTCGTCCCGCAGCGCCTCGGCGCGGGGAGTGGGCACCATCGCCTGTCCTGCCCGCACCAGCAGCGGGTCCTGGAGCACCCGGCGCAGCCGGGCCAGGGTGCGGCTCATCGCCGCGGGGGAGGTGTGCAGCCGCGCGGCGGCACGGGTCACGCTCTGCTCGGTCAGCAGGGCGTCGAGGGCGACGGCGAGGTTGGCGTCGAGGTTCGGGACTGGGCTGCTCACCGGCATTATTCCGTTTCAGGCAATGATTGGATGCTGAAGTTCCCATTGTGGCAATCCGGTTCGGGTCGCCACGATGAGGGGGCCGTACCGATCCGAAACAGACCGCGAGGTTTTCATGATCGTCATTACCGCCCCCACCGGGAACATCGGCCGGCGGCTGCTGTCGCTGCTGGTCGAGGCCGCGCCCGCACGCGGAGAGGAGTTGCGCGTCGTGGTCCGCGATCCTGCCCGGCTCCCCGAGGCCGTGCGCGGACGGGTCGAGGTGGTCACCGGCTCGCACGGCGACGCCGCGACCGTCGAGCGCGCCTTCACCGGGGCCGACGCCGTCTTCTGGCTGGTGCCGCCGGACGCCTCGACCACGCCCGACGAGGCGTACAGCGGCTTCACCCGCCCGGCCGCGCGGGCGTTCGCCGCCCACGGCGTCGGCCACGTCGTCGGCGTCTCGGCGCTCGGCCGCGGCACCCCGCAGGCCGCCCGCGCCGGGCTCGTCACCGCCTCCCTGGCCATGGACGACCTGATCGCCGGCTCCGGCGTCGCCTACCGCGCCCTGGCCAACCCGTCCTTCTTCGAGAACCTGCTGGAGGACGCCGACTCGATCCGCGAGAACGGCGTCTTCACCGATACCGCCGCCGCGGACCGTCCCGCCCCGCTGGTGGCCGTCGCCGACATCGCCGCGACGGCGGCCGGGCTGCTGCTGGACCGCTCCTGGGCCGGCGTCGGCAGTGTTCCGGTACTCGGCCCGCAGGACCTGTCGCCCGACGACCTGGCCCGCATCATGACCGAGGAGCTGGGCCGTCCGGTCCGCTACCGGCGCCAGCCGTTCGACGAGCTGCGGTCCACCATGCTCGGCTACGGCCTCAACGAGGCGTTCGTCGAGGGCATGGTCGACATGAAGCGTGCCAAGGACGAGGGCCTGGACTCGGGCGTCGACCGCTCGCCGCAGGCGGGCCCGGCCACCGGATTCGCGCAGTGGTGCGCGCAGACCCTCAAGCCCGCCGTCCTCGCCGAACCGGAGGCAGCCGATGCCCACTGACCGAACCGAGCCGCCGGTCACCGCGTTCATGCTGGTCAAGACCACGCCCGAGTGGCTGGCGATGACCGTGGCCGAACGCGTCCGGGCCTTCACCACCCAGGTCGTCCCGGTGATCGAGGCCCGCACCCGCGGCGTCCGCTCCCGCTTCTACGACACGGAGTTCTACTCGGCGCGGGTCACCGACATCTGGGTCTGGGAGGCGGACGACCACGACGCCTACCGGCTGCTGATCGACGCGCTGCGCGAAACCCCCTTCTGGGACCGCTACTTCGACGTTGTGGACCTGCTCGTGGGCACCGAGAACGGCTACGCCCGCACCTATGGACTGGAGCCGGTGGCCACCCTCGCCACCTGACGCTCCTCCCCGGCCGGCCGGTGCCGCCACCGCCCCGCGGAGGCACCGGCCGCCGGCGCCGAGCGCCCCGGCGCGCAGGGTGGCATCGTGGTCCGAGCGCCGACCCCCACACCGAGGAGGCCTGATGACGCCCGACTCCACCGACGCTGCCGCCACGGACCCGGGCCGCGACCTGCGACCGGCGGCCGACGCGCTGGCCGGCCTCGTCCGGGGCGTGCGCGACGAGCAACTGCACGCCCCGACCCCGTGCGGTCCGCTGACCGTCGGCGAGCTGCTCGACCACATCGCGGGCCTCAGCACCGCCTTCCGTGACGCCGCCACCAGGACCGTGCGGCCCGACGCCGGCCGCCCCCCGGTGCCCGACGCCTCCCGGCTGGGCCCCGACTGGCGCAGGAGCATCCCCGCCCGGCTCACCGAGCTCGCCGACGCCTGGCAGCCGCCCGAGGCCTGGGCCGGCACGGCGACCGTCGGCGGCGCCGAGATGCCGGCGGCCACGGCGGGGGCAGCCGTGTTCGACGAGGTCCTCGTCCACGGCTGGGACCTCGCCGCCGCCACCGGCCGGCCCTTCCCCGCCGACCGGCCCGGGCTGGCCCCGGCGATCGGGACGGCCTACGCCTGGGTCCGGTCGGTGGCCGCGGCCAACCCCGACGGCGTTCCCGGCCTGTTCGGCCCCGTCGTCCCGCACCGCGACGACGCACCGCCGTTCGACCGCCTGCTCGCGCTGACCGGCCGCGACCCGTCCTGGGCCCCGCCCGGCTGACCCCGGGTCGGGCGGTCCGATCCACCGGGGTGCTTGTTAGATACTTAGCCAAGATGCTAAATATTGTCGGTGACAGAAGCTCAGGACGACGCGGGCGTCTTCCGCGCACTCGCCGATCCGACCAGGCGCCAGATCCTGGAGGACCTCAGGGGCGGGGAGCTCGCGGCCGGCGAGATCGCAGGCCGGTTCTCGATCAGCGCGCCCTCCATCTCCCGCCACCTCGGCGTGCTCAAGGGGGCCGGCCTGGTCACCGAGCGCCGGGACGGCAACCGCATCCTCTACTCACTGGCCGAGGAGCGCCTGGCGGCCAGCGTCGGCCGCTTCCTCAGCGCCGTCTGCCCCGAGCAGATCGTGCTGCGCCACACCAAATGGCGCCCCATGGCACAGAACGAGGGGAACGAGGGGACATAAGGCGGCCGAACCTGTCCAGCGTCGTCGAACGGCGGCTGCTGGTGAACCACCGGCTCGCCCCGGATGCCGCCGCCCGGGCCCCGACCGGCGCCGAGCGGGCCGCCCGCCGCCGATCCCGCGTCGGCCCCCGGTCAGTGCGGGCGGCGCGGCTCGATCCGGAAGTCGAAGGCCGCGGTGCCCGGGTCGAGGGCGGTGACCCCGCCGTCGACCGTGAGCACCGCGCCGGTCACGTAGCCGGCCGCCGGCGACAGCAGCCAGCCGATGGCCGCGGCCACCTCCCCGGGCTCGCCGGGGCGGCCCGCCGGGGTGAGCCGGGTGACCTCGCGGTAGGCCTCGTCCACGCCCCCGGCCAGCCCCTCCCGCTCCGCGAAGCGGGCCATCGGGCGGTCCGCCATCTCCGTGCGCACCCAGCTCGGGCAGACGGTGTTGGCCCGGAGCCCGAGGCGGCCGTAGTCGACGGCGAGCGAGCGGCAGAGCTGGAGCAGCGCGGCCTTCGAGGTGGCGTAGGCGGCGTTGGCGGCCCCGTTGCGCAGAGCCGAGACGGAGGCGACCGCCACGACGGCCCCGCGGGACCGCAGCAGGTGCGGCAGTGCGGCGCGCAGGAGGAGGAACGGGCCGGTGACGTTGGTGCGCATCACCAGCTCCCAGTCCTCCAGGGTGACGTCCCCGACCGAGCCGCCCCGGCCGACCCCGGCGTTGAGCACGAGCCCGTCGAGCCGGCCGAAGGCGGAGACGGCGGTCTCGACGAGGGCCTCGACGTCCTCGGGGTCGGTGGTGTCGGAGACGTGGGCGATCGCGCCGGTCTCGCGGGCGACGCGCTCCAGCGGTTCGGGGCGCCGCCCGGAGATCACCACCTGGTGCCCCTCGGCACGCAGCAGCCGGGCGGTGGCGGCACCGATGCCGGTACCGCCGCCGGTGATGACGACGACGCGCTGGTCGGACATGGGGGTGCCTCCGTGGGGTCGATGGTCTGCGGATCATCGGATCCTATGCTCACGCGGCGTCAGGTCCGCTCCCGGGGCTGCAGGTTCTCCCGCTCCCCCTGCCCGACCGGACCGTCATCAGGGCCCTCGCTCACCACCCGCACGCCCCGCGGCAGTTGAGCCTCGGCGAAGCGCCGGCTCGATGCCCGACCCGGGCCGGAGCCGGTCGAAGCCGGCGCATCTCCTTCGACTTCGACGAGATCGCCCGCCGGCTCGTCGGGCCGGGGTCGATGCCGACGTCCCGGGGGCCCGGCGGGCCGAAGGAGGCCCTGGTTAGGATGAGATGACTTGACGTCACGGATCGCGGGGAGAACTCATGTGGGACGATGCGGTGCTCGGCGGACCGGGGCAGGCGGTGACGGGGGAGTGGCAGCCGCCGACGGAGCTGAACACCGGGATCCCGCACCCGGCGCGGATGTACGACTACTACCTCGGTGGGAAGGACAACTTCCCGGCCGACCGGGAGGCCGCCGAGAAGGTCATCGCGGCCATGCCCGACGCCCGGCTCGGGGCGCGGATCAACCGTGACTTCCTGGGGCGCGCGGTGGAGTTCGCGGTCGGCCAGGGGGTCCGCCAGTTCCTGGACATCGGCACCGGGATCCCGGCGGTGGGCAGTACCGGCGAGGTCGCCCACCGGGTGGCTCCGGACGCCCGGGTCGTCTACGTCGACAACGACCCGATCGTCCTCACCCACTCGCGTGCGCTCCTGGCCCACCACCCGGCCGGTCACACCACCGTCCTCCACGCCGATCTGCGGGACCCGCAGGCGATCCTCGGCGACCCGGGCCTGAAGGAGGCGCTCGACCTCTCCCGGCCGGTGGCCCTGATGCTGGTGGCGGTGCTGCACTTCGTCCGGGACGAGGAGGGCGCCGCCGATACGGTGGCCCGGCTGCGGGACGCGCTGGCGCCGGGCAGCCTGCTGATCCTCTCGCACGGGACGCAGGACTTCATGTCGGCGGAGGCGGTCGCCGAGACGACGCGGGTCTACAGCCGGGCGAGTTCCCCGCTGGTCCTGCGGACCCGTCCCGAGGTGCAGGAGTTCTTCGGCGACTTCGAACTGGCCGACCCCGGGCTGGTGCAGCTGCCGCTGTGGCGGCCGCAGACGGACCTGCCGCAGGGCTGGCAGCAGGCGGCCCCCGCCTACGCGGGAGTCGCCGTCAAGCGTTGACCGCCCGGCGGAGCCGGCGGTTGACGCCGACGGAGGCAGCAGCTGACAGGGGCAACGGCTGACAAGAGCCAGCGGCCGACAGAGGCGACGGCCGACGATCGGAACGGTTGACGAACGGACCGGCCGAGGGCAGCGACGGCCGACGGACGCGGCGAAGGGGCCCGGCAGAGCGGGCCCCTTCGTCTGCGGAGGGCCGGTCAGTCCGTGCCGGACTCCATCGCGGCGCGGTCCAGCAGCTCGTCGGCACCGGAGACCTCGCCCCGGGAGGCGATGGCCTCGGCACCGCCCTGCGGCATGGCGCCGATCAGCCCGGTCGCGGCCGCCTGGGCGGCACCGACGGCGGGGTTGGCGTCGCCGATCAGGCCGAGCCGGGCGTACTGCTCCAGCTTGGCGCGGGAGTCGGCGATGTCGAGGTTGCGCATGGTGAGCTGGCCGATCCGGTCGACCGGGCCGAACGCCGAGTCCTCGGTGCGCTCCATGGAGAGCTTGTCCGGGTGGTAGCTGAAGGCGGGGCCGGTGGTGTCGAGGATCGAGTAGTCCTCGCCGCGCCGCAGCCGCAGCGTCACCTCGCCGGTGACGGCGGCGCCGACCCAGCGCTGGAGCGACTCGCGGATCATCAGGGCCTGCGGGTCCAGCCAGCGGCCCTCGTACATCAGCCGGCCGAGGCGCCGGCCCTCGTTGTGGTACTGGGCGAGGGTGTCCTCGTTGTGGATGGCGTTGACCAGGCGCTCGTAGGCGGCGTGGAGCAGGGCCATACCGGGCGCCTCGTAGATGCCGCGGCTCTTCGCCTCGATGATCCGGTTCTCGATCTGGTCCGACATGCCCAGGCCGTGGCGGCCGCCGATGGCGTTGGCCTCCATCACGAGGTCGACCGGGGTGGCGAAGGTCTTGCCGTTGATCGTCACCGGGCGGCCCTGGTCGAAGCCGATCGTCACGTCCTCGGCGGCGATCTCGACGGACGGGTCCCAGAACCGCACGCCCATGATCGGGTCGACGGTCTCGACACCGGTGTTGAGGTGCTCCAGGGTCTTGGCCTCGTGGGTGGCGCCCCAGATGTTGGCGTCGGTGGAGTACGCCTTCTCCGTGCTGTCGCGGTAGGGCAGGTCGTGGGCGAGGAGCCACTCCGACATTTCCTTGCGGCCGCCGAGCTCGGTCACGAAGTCCGCGTCCAGCCAGGGCTTGTAGATCCGCAGGTGCGGGTTGGCGAGCAGGCCGTACCGGTAGAACCGCTCGATGTCGTTGCCCTTGAAGGTCGAGCCGTCGCCCCAGATCTGGACGTCGTCCTCGAGCATCGCCCGGACGAGGAGGGTGCCGGTGACGGCGCGGCCGAGCGGGGTGGTGTTGAAGTAGGCGCGTCCGCCGGAGCGGATGTGGAACGCGCCGCAGGTGAGCGCGGCCAGGCCCTCCTCGACCAGCGCCGCGCGGCAGTCGACCAGGCGCGCGATCTCGGCGCCGTAGGTCTGCGCACGGCCGGGTACCGACGCGATGTCGGGCTCGTCGTACTGGCCGATGTCGGCGGTGTAGGTGCAGGGGACGGCGCCCTTGTCGCGCATCCATGCGACCGCGACCGAGGTGTCGAGGCCGCCGGAGAAGGCGATGCCGACGCGCTCGCCGGCGGGAAGGGAGGTGAGGACCTTGGACATGGGAAGAGTATGCATGATCTCGCATGGTCATGCAAGAGGACGGTATGCCTCCGAAAAAGCCGGAGCGGGAGGCCCGGCCGGCCCGGCGCCGTGCCGGCCACGGCCGGCCGACCGCGGGGCAGTCGGGCCGAAACCGCTGCGCGCGCCGCCCGACCGCGGGGCACACCGCCCCGGCTCTCGCGGCCCGTGCGGCGCGCCCGTCCGGCTAGGGTCGGGAGCCGACCGCCGGCCCGGGAGGACCAAGCATGACCAGCGAAGCAGCACCGTTCGACGAGCTGGACCGCCGAATCGTCAACGCCCTGATCGAGAATGCCAGGGCGAGCTTCGCAGAGATCGGTGCGTCGGTCGGCCTGTCGGCCAGCGCGGTCAAACGCCGGGTCGACCGGATGCGCAAGGACGGCGTGATCACCGGGTTCAGCGCCACCGTCCGACCGGCGGCCCTCGGCTGGAGCACCGAGGCGTACGTGGAGGTGTACTGCGACAGTGCCGCGCCGCCCAGGCGCCTCGCGGAGGTCGTGCGCGACTACCCGGAGATCACGGCCGCCATGACGGTGACCGGCGCCGCCGACGCGCTGCTGCACATCCGGGCGACCGACGTCCGGCACTTCGAGGAGGTCCTCGAACGCATCAGGAACGAGCCCTTCGTCCGCAAGACGATCAGCTGCCTGGTCCTCTCCCACCTGCTGCCGGAGAGCCCGGAGGCCGGTGTGGGCCGGGCGGGCGAGCGGGCCGCGCCCGGCCACGCAACGAACACGCGCTGACCGGCGGCCGAACGCAGCATTCGTGCGTACCTGAGCAGCGCAGACGCCTTGTCCCGCGGCTGTGGGCATTCCTACCGTTGAGGCACGTCAGATCACCACCTCACCGGAAGCGGAGGAACCCCTCCGTGCCCACGAGCTGCGAGGTCCGGGAGTCCTTCGTCGCCCCGCAGGCCCGCGGCCTCGTCGGCCGGCCCGCCGACCGCGGGTACGTCCCCGTCCCCGTCGACCGGCCGGAGTTCCGCAAGGCCGGCGGCGGCATCACGTGCTGCACCCAGGAGATCCGCGCATGACCACCCCCGCCACCGCCCCCACCTCCGCCTCTCCCACCGCGGCCTCTCCCGCCCGGGCGGCGCGCTCCTCGGCCGAGCTCATCCGGGCGGAGGAACCCGTCCTCGCGCACAACTACCACCCGCTGCCCGTCGTCGTCGCCCGCGCCGAGGGCGTCTGGGTCGAGGACGTCGAAGGCCGGCGCTACCTCGACCTGCTGGCCGGCTACTCGGCGCTCAACTTCGGCCACCGCCACCCGGTGCTGGTCGAGGCCGCGCACCGCCAGCTCGACCGGCTCACCCTGACCTCCAGGGCCTTCCACCACGACCGCCTCGCCGGATTCGCCGAGGCGCTGGCCGGACTGACCGGCCTCGACATGGTCCTTCCGATGAACACCGGCGCCGAGGCGGTGGAGAGCGGCATCAAGATCGCCCGCAAGTGGGCGTACGACGTCAAGGGCGTGGCCCCGGACCGGGCGACGATCATCGTGGCCGCCGACAACTTCCACGGCCGCACGACGACCATCGTCGGCTTCTCCACCGACGACACCGCCCGCGCCGGATTCGGCCCCTTCGCCCCGGGCTTTCGCATCGTCCCCTACAACGACCTCGCCGCACTCGAGGCGGCGATCGACGAGACGACGGCCGCCGTCCTGATCGAACCCATCCAGGGCGAGGCCGGTGTGGTCATCCCCGACGACGGCTACCTGACCGGCGTCCGCGCACTGACCCGGCGTGCGGGCTGCCTCATGATCGCGGACGAGATCCAGTCCGGCCTCGGCCGCACCGGGCGCACCCTGGCCGTCGACCACGAATCCGTCGTGCCGGACGTCCTGCTCCTCGGCAAGGCGCTCGGCGGAGGCATCGTCCCCGTCTCCGCGGTGGTCGCCCGCCGCGAGGTCCTCGGCGTGCTGCACCCGGGCGAACACGGCTCCACCTTCGGCGGCAACCCGCTGGCGGCCGCCGTCGGTTCGGCCGTGGTCGGGCTGCTGGCCACCGGCGAGTTCCAGCGCCGCGCGGCCGAGCTGGGGGAGGTCCTGCGCAGCGGCCTGGAGGCCCTGAAGGGCAGGGGCGTGACCGGCTACCGGGCCCGCGGGCTGTGGGCCGGGGTGGACGTCGACCCGGCGATCGGGACGGGCCGCCAGATCAGCGAACGGCTCCTGGGCGAGGGCGTCCTGGTCAAGGACACCCACGGTGCCACGATCCGGATCGCCCCGCCCCTGACGATCACGCGGGAGGAGCTGGAATCGGCCCTCGCGGCTCTCGGAACGGTCCTCGGCCACCGAGGGTAGAAGCACCGCAGAGCCCTGGCCGGGGCCGCCCGCGACCGGCCCCGGCCAGGGCCGCACGCGGCGTGCGCAGGGGCCGGTTCCGCTCGGCGCCCGCCCCTGTCACTTCCAGATACCGGTGATGTCGGACGCCGTCATCGAGCGTCCGGCGTGCGCGGTGCCGAACATGGACTCGATGGTGTGCAGCACGTCGTAGTGGTCGTAGCGGGTGCCGCTCGTGCTCCCCGGAGCGACCGGCTGGCCGGCGAGCACGGTGGGGATGCGGTTGTCCACGCCGTGCGAGTCGTCCTCGTCGAAGGTGACGATCAGCAGGCTGTTGTTCTGCTGCGCCCACGCCGCGTAGCCGCCGAGGTTGTCCCTGAGCCAGCTGTCGCCGGTGGCCACCGGGCAGTCGTGCATGTCGTTGCAGAGATTCGGGATGACGAAGGAGACGTTCGGCAGTAGGCCGAAGTCGTGCGGGAACCGGTCGAAGGTGCGCGCGGTGTCCGGGGGGACGTTGCCGAAGCCGAACCAGGGGTTGTGCTTCTGCGCGTACAGCCCGCTGCGGCAGGTGGTGTCGCCCTGGCCGGGCAGGTCCTCGTTGTAGCTGGCCCAGCTGTGGCCGGCGTTCGTGAGTTCCGTCGCGAGGTTGGCGGCGTTGCTGAAGCCCGGGGTGACGCAGCTGTCGTCGGTGATGCCCTGGGTGTCCCCGGAGAAGAGGGCGTAGTAGTTCGGCTGGCTGGGGTGGGTGATCGCGCGTGAGTCGGTGAGGTCGGCGCCTCCACTCGCCAGGGAATTGATGAAGGGCGCGTCGGGGTTGCCGATGATCTGCGCCTCCTGGTGGTTCTCCAGGACCACGACCACCACGTGGTCCGGGGCGGGGAACGTTGCGGCGTGTGTGGTGGTGCTGCCCGCCGGTCCGCACGCCGTCCAGAGGCCGGCCGAGGCGACCAGGCCCAGGGCCGCCGAGAACCGGGAGCGCCGACGGAGTTTCCGGTGGGTGCGGGTGCGGGGGCGCCGTGCGACGGTGTCCTTCATGGTTGCGGGCTGTGACCGGGACATCTCGACTCTCCTCCCGGTGGGATGCGAGGCCGGCGGCCGCGGCGCCGTCACCCCCTCCCCCTCCAGCAGAACCCGGTGCTCCGGGCGTGGCAAACGGGGCACCGACCCTCGGCATGCCCGGCTCAGCGGCGCCTGTCGTGACGGCTTCGGCGGACACGCGCCGGTCCGCCGCCGGTCCGCGGTCCGTCCGCCGTCCGGACCTCCACCGGTCACCCGGGGGAGTGGTTCGGCGCCGGTTCCCGAAGGGGCGAACCGTTCACCGGGCGGGCCGTGCCGAAGGTGTGGCGGGAGCCCTGACATCGTCACCCGTGCGACGGCCCGGCACGCCGCCGGCCCCGCCGGTGCGACGGTCCTTCCCGCCCCCTTCGAACGGAGCCCCCGTGGCCACCTCCCGACTGCTCCGGGCCGCCGGTGCCCTTCTGCTCGCCGCCGCGCTCGGTGCCTGCTCCAGCAGCAGCTCAGGAAACGGCGGTGCGAGCTCGGGCAGCGCGAGCACCGCCACCGCGAGCGCGGGCCCGGCGAGCACGAGCACCGCCGGCACGGTCAGCGCGAGCGCAAGCACCGCGAGCGCGTCCGCCACCGGCACGCCGTCGCCGTCGGGCACGACCAGCAGCGGCGCCGTGCAGGTGACGATCAAGAACTTCCTCTTCGAGCCGGCCGACTTCACCGTGCGGCCCGGCGAGACCGTGACCGTCACCAACGAGGACTCCGCCGCCCACACCCTCACGGCCGCCGACAAGTCCTTCGACACCGGCACCATCGCCCCGGGCAAGTCGGCGACGTTCACCGCGCCGACCCAGCCCGGCAGTTCCCCCTACATCTGCACGATCCACCCGTTCATGCACGGCACCCTCACCGTCGGCTGACCCGCCCCCCACCGACCCGTCCCACCGATCCCGGAGGTATCCGTCATGGCCGGCCCCGCCCCAGGCACCGTGCGCCGCGGACGAGCCGTCGACGCCGTCCTGCGCCTGCTCGCGGCGGCCGGTCTGGCCGTGGACGCCGCCGTCCACGCCCGCCTCGCCGGCCAGTACGACGCCGTCACCGCGGACATCAGCCAGGGAACCCTGTTCCGCGCCGAGGCCGCCGCGGCGAGTCTCGCCGTCGTCCTCGTCCTGCTCTGGCGCCACCGGGTCGGCGACGCCTTCGCCTGGCTCACCGCCGCCGCCGGCCTCGCCGCGATCCTCCTCTACCGCTACGTGGACGTCGGAGCGCACGGCCCGCTGCCCAACATGTACGAACCGATCTGGTCCACCGACAAGACCACCGCCGCCTGGGCGCAGGCGGTCGCGGTGGCGGCCCTGACCGTCCTGCTGCTCCGCCCCCGCGGCCGGCGCAGACTCCGGCGCACCGAGGCGCCCGGCCCGGACGGATCGGCTTGACCCCGGTCCTCCCGGCTTCGCTCCCTACGACTCGGCGGGGGCGAGATGCCACACGCCGCGTTCCAGGTCGAGCGTAGCGACCTGGCCGGCCCGCTCCGGCAGCTCCTGGCCGAGGCGCCACGGCTGGGACAGGGCCGACAGCTTGACGGTCACCACGGTCCCGGATGCGGTCCCGACGACTCCGATCCAGTGCGGGCTCTCACCGATCAGCTGCTCCGGCAATGATCCGTCCGGTTCCGGAACCCTCACTGATGAGACTCCGTCGGCACCGACCAGAGCGGAGCCGGCCAGCAGGGCCAGAAGCCGGCCGAGGACCGAGGCGGGCACGGCCGGATCCGTGGATTCGATCGCCAGGTAGCAGTCGTCGTGCCCGGAGAACCAGAACCGCGAGCCGTCGAGGCGAGGAAGGACCGGCTCGTCGTCGGTGGCCGTGCCGATGGCCAGAGCGAGCTCATCAAGCTGATCAGGGGTCGCCCCCGATGGCACGTCGACCAGCAGCAGCTCGTAGGGCCACCAGTCGTTGCTCAGGAACCGGGGCAGGCTGTCCCGGTGCATCACCAGGAACTCCTCGCCGAGCTCGATGGAGCCGGAGGCCCATGCCCCGACCGGGTGGACGGTGCAGTCGACCCCTTGCTCCGCCGCGATCAGGGACGGCCGCCATTGCTGGTGGTCCTCGTGCAGGAAACTGGTCGTCGCCAGGTTCACGACGACGACCGTGTGGTTCGCCGTGCGGGTGAGCACATCGATCAACTCTCCGGCCCGGGCGGCCGCTGCATTGATCATCCACGAGCCGTCGGCCTCGCGGACGCTGAAGCTCAACGGGAACGGCAGACGCTCCAGCCCGACACAGTTGGCGCTGAAGGCCCCGTGGCGCTCCACCTCGATCACTGTCGCATCCCCGTCTGAACTCGCCCGTACCGTGAGCCGTGCAGGCCACCATCCCCTCGGGCCCCGGGCGGTGGCTCTGCTCGGCCGGTCGACCCGCCAGTGACCGGCACACACCCGGTACGGCGTCAAACCACCGGTTTGCCCGCGCCAAGACCTACCCTGGCCGCATGATCATCGGTGGGCACGTTATCGTCTACAGCCGCGATGCGGAAGCGGACCGGGCGTTCTTCAGGGACGTGCTGGAGTATCCGCACGTCGACGCGGGAGGCGGCTGGTTGATCTTCAAGCTCCCGCCGAGCGAGATCGCCGTGCATCCGACGGAAGGCCCGGGGAGCCAGGAGCTCTACCTGATGTGCGACGACGTCGACGCGACGATGAGGACCCTGGTCGCGAGGGGAGTGGAGTTCGTCCAGCCGGTCACCGATGCGCGTTGGGGGCGGCTGACCAGGTTCCGACTGCCGGGTGGCGCCGAGGTGGGCCTGTACGAGCCCCGCCACGCGCGGGCCACCGATCTGTAGTTCTCCCGGAACTCGCGCAGCACCCGTTCGTCGGCCGGCACAGCTCATGCCCCGCCCCGGTCAGCCGGGCTGGGCCGCGGCGGGGGCGGGCGGGGCGGCTCGGCCGAACATCGCGCAGATCACGGCGGTCTGAAGGGCCTTGCTCGCCTCGACGATCCCCGGGTCGGCGTCGAACTCGAACAGGAGCTCCGTCGACAAAAGGATGGTCGCGGTGCGGTCGGTGTAGTTGCTGCTGGAGTAGCCGGTGATTCCCCCGTCGTGGGCCCAGACCGTGCCGCACGGGGTGGTGGCGGTCTGGATGCCCAGCCCGGAGCCGGGTCCGTGCTCGGGGTTCGCCGGGTCGATCGGGACGGTGGTGAGCATCTCCCGCAACTGGGCCGCGGGCAGCAGCTCGCCGGACATCAGCGCGGTGTAGAAGCAGGACCAGTCCTGCGGGTCGGAGACCACCGCGCCGGCGGCGCCGCCCCAACTCTCTCGGCTGCGCCTGTCACATCTCCGGCCCGGGATCCGTCGAGGGGTGTAGGCAGAAGAAACCGCTGAAGGGACCCGCTGTGAACACCACCATCACCACCACCGAGCAGCCCGCCGACACCACCGTGACCTCGGCGCCGGCGTCGGCGTCGCGGATGCCGGACCCGTCGGAGCTGGTCCCGGAGCTGAAGGAGCTGGGCGGCTGGCTGTACCGGGCGACGGGCAACCGCTCGGTGCCGCGCACCACGATCGGCCTGGTCCAACTGCGCGCTGGGCAGATCGTCGGTTCGACCTACCTGACCGCCCTGCACACCGGTCTGCTGCGCAAGGCCGGCGAGACCGACCAGCGGATCGACGCGGTGGCGACGTGGCGCACGGCCCCGTACTTCACCGACGCCGAGCGCGTCGCCTTCGCGCTGGTCGACGCCGTCCTCACCGCGAACCCTCACGGCGAGCGCGTGCCCGACGACCTCTACGCCGAGGCCGCCCGCCACTACGACCCCAAGGCCCTCGCCACCCTGACCATCGCCATCGGCCAGGTCAACTTCTTCGTCCCCCTCGCCCTGATCGGCAAGCCCGTCCCCGGCGTCGCCCCGTCCGAGCAGTGGACCTGACACCCCGCCCGGCCGCCTGCCGCACCGGCCCGGTGCCGGCAGGGCCGTGACCTGTGCGGTAGCGCCGCCGCCCCGGGAACGGTTGCCGGGACTGCCGCACCCGGCGGTGCGCGGCCCGAGGGGTCCCGCTCCTGACGGGGTGGGCGGCGCGCACCGGTGCCGGTGGAGGGGAACCACCCTCCAGCACCCGAGGGATGTCAGAAAGGCGTCAAGGACGGCCGCCTGCGCGTAGGCCACGCGTCAAGGCCGGCTGCGTCCGGCCCGCACCGGGGCTCCACTGGAGCAGCGGGCCCGAACCGGTGGTCCGCTCGAACCCCGGAAGGAAGCGTCCACCATGAGCGAGACCCAGACCGCCGTCGCCGTCGCCACTGTCGCGCGGCCGCTGCGCAGTGTCGGGCAGATCGGGCAGACCGCCGTCCTGCCGCGGCGCCCCGGCGCGGCGCCGGTCCCGGCGTTCCGGCAGGAGCCGGGTGAGGACGAGTCTGCGGACGGGCCGTCCGCAGCCGGTGCCCAGCCGCTGCGCGAGCGGGCGGCGCACTGCCGGATCGCCATGCAGTACCTCGACTGACGGCGTCCGCCGTCCGCGGTCTGCCCGGGCCGTCCGCCGACGCCGTCCGCGCCGTGCGCGGGTCCGCCACCGACACGCCTCGCCCTCCCCGCAGGAGTACCCCGCCATGACCAAGCCGTCCGCCACCCCGCTCGCCCTCCTTCCGCTGCCCGGCCGGTCGGCCGCCACCGTTCCGACCGCCACTGTTCCGGCTGCCGTCGCTCCGACCGCCACCGTTCCGGCCGCCACTCCGGGAGACGCCCCCGGTAGCGGAGCCGCCACCGGCAGCCCCTGGCCGGCCTCGGCACGCGCCGGCGCCGTCGGGGAGCTGCTGGTCGGCGGAGTCGGCCTCGCGGAGGCCGCCGACCGCTTCGGTACCCCGCTGTACGTCCTGGACGAGGCCGAGGTGCGGGCCCGCGCCCGTGCCTACCGGCAGGCGCTGCCGCACGCCGAGGTGCTGTACGCCGCCAAGGCGTTCCTGTGCAGCGCGATGGCCGACTGGGTCGCCGAGGAGGGCCTGGGCCTGGACGTCTGCTCGTCCGGCGAACTGTGGCTGGCCGCCTCGGCGGGCTTCCCGGCCCACCGGATCGTGCTGCACGGCAACGCGAAGACCCCGGAGGAGCTGCGGCTCGCCCGTCGGCTGAGGGTCGGCCGGATCGTCATCGACGGCGCGGCGGAGATCGCCCGGCTGGCGGCGCTGGTGGCGGCGGACACGCCGCAGCGGGTGCTGGTCCGGGTGCTGCCGGGGATCGCCGCCGGCCATCACGAGGCGGTGCGCACGGGCGTCGGCGGGCAGAAGTTCGGGTTCGCGATCGAGGGCGGGGACGCGGCCGACGCGGTGGCCCGCGTGCTGGCCCAGCCCGGGCTCGAACTGGCCGGCCTCCACTGCCATCTGGGCTCCCAGATCACCGAGGTCGAGCCCTATCTCGCCGCCGTGGACGCCGTGGTGCGGTTCCTGGCCGGACTGCGCGACCGCCACGGCGTCGAGCTGCCGGAGCTGGACCTCGGCGGTGGCCACGGCATCCGCTACCTGCCCGGGGACGGCGAACTCGACCTCGCGGACTTCGCCGGCCGGGTGACCACCCGCCTGGCCGCCCGGTGCGCGGAGGCCGGCCTCGCGCTGCCGCGCCTCCTGGTCGAGCCGGGCCGCGCCATCGCGGGGCCGGCCGGGGTCGCCGTCTACCGCGTGCTGTCCGTGAAGCACACCGCCGACGGCCGGGTCTTCGCCGCGGTCGACGGCGGTATGAGCGACAACCCCCGACCCGCGCTCTACGGCTCGCCGTACACCGTCAGGCTGGTCGGCCGACGCTCCGACGCCCCGCCGGCCCGGACGGACGTGGTCGGCCGCCACTGCGAGGCCGGCGACGTCCTGGTCAGGGACGCGTGCCTCCCGGCCGACCTGCGGGCCGGCGACCTGCTGGCCGTCCCCGCCGCCGGCGCCTACCAGCTCTCGATGGCCTCCGGCTACAACCTGGTCGGCCGCCCCGCCGTCCTCGCCGTCCGTGACGGCCGGGCCCGCCTGCTGATCCGCCGCGAGACGGTCGACGACTTCCGCTCCCGCGAGGTCGGCCGCTGACCGGGCGGACGCGCAGAGCCCGGGGCAGGCGGGCACCCGGGGCGCGCAGCTGCCCGACGGGCCGGGCGGCGGGACGGCTCCTCGTGGCCGGACTCCGAGGGGGTCCGCCCTTCCCGGCGGGACAGGAGGCCGGACCGGTCAGGAATCGAGAAGCGCAGGCCCCCGAGCGGCTCGAAGCTGGTTAGATCGAGCCGGGTGATGCCGGCGGAGACCGCGGAGGCGGCGCTGCCCGGCAGTTGAAGGCGGCCCCGCGCAACAGATGGAGACACGATGAGCACGGCCCCGAGGACGAACGCGCAGTCGCCCGAGCTGCACGTTGCGGACAGCCACGACCTGATCCGCGTGCACGGCGCGCGTGTGAACAACCTCAAGGACATCAGCATCGAGATCCCGAAGCGCCGCCTGACGGTGTTCACCGGCGTCTCCGGCTCGGGCAAGAGCTCACTGGTCTTCGGCACGATCGCCGCGGAGTCCCAGCGGCTGATCAACGAGACCTACAGTGCCTTCGTGCAGGGCTTCATGCCCACGCTGGCGCGGCCCGAGGTCGACGTCCTCGAAGGGCTGACGACCGCGATCCTCGTCGACCAGCAGCGGATGGGGGGCGACGCCCGTTCCACGGTCGGCACCGCCACCGACGCCAACGCGATGCTGCGCATCCTCTTCAGCCGGCTCGGACAGCCGCACATCGGCTCGCCCCGGGCGTACTCCTTCAACATCCCCTCGGTCAGCGGGGCGGGTGCGATCACGCTCGAACGCGGCGGGAAGACCGTGAAGGAGCGCCGCAGCTTCAGCATCACCGGCGGCATGTGCCCACGCTGCGAGGGCCGGGGCTCGGTCACCGACATCGACCTCACCCAGCTCTACGACGACAGCAAGTCGCTCAACGAGGGCGCGCTCACGATCCCCGGCTACAGCATGGACGGCTGGTACGGCCGCATCTTCAGCGGCTGCGGCTTCTTCGACCCGGACAAGCCGATCCGCAGGTTCACCAAGAAGGAGCTGGACGACCTCCTCCACCGGGAGCCGACCAAGATCAAGGTCGACGGCATCAACCTGACGTACGAGGGACTGATCCCGAAGATCCAGAAGTCGATGCTCTCCAAGGACATCGATGCGCTGCAGCCGCACATCCGCGCCTTCGTGGAACGGGCGATGACCTTCACCGCCTGCCCCGAGTGCGGCGGCACCCGGCTCAGCGAGGCGGCCCGCTCGTCGAAGATCGGCGGAACCAGCATCGCCGACGCCTGCGCGATGCAGATCAGCGACCTGGCCGCATGGGTCCGCGCCCTCGACGACCCGGCGGTGGCGCCGCTGCTCACCACGCTGCGGCAGACCCTCGACTCGTTCGTGGAGATCGGCCTCGGCTATCTCTCGCTCGACCGGCCCTCGGGCACGCTGTCGGGCGGCGAGGCACAGCGCGTCAAGATGATCCGCCACCTCGGCTCCTCGCTCACGGACACCACCTACGTCTTCGACGAGCCCACCACCGGCCTGCACCCCCACGACATCCAGCGGATGAACGGCCTGCTGCTGCGGCTGCGGGACAAGGGCAACACGGTGCTCGTCGTGGAGCACAAGCCGGAGACGATCGCGATCGCCGACCACGTCGTCGACCTCGGCCCCGGTGCCGGTTCGGCGGGCGGCACCGTCTGTTTCGAGGGCACCGTCGAGGAGCTGCGGGCCGGCGGCACCATCACCGGCCGCCACTTCGACGACCGGGCCCGCGTCAAGGAGACGGTGCGCAAGCCCACCGGTGCGCTGGAGATCCGCGGCGCGACGGCGAACAACCTGCGCGACGTCGACGTCGACATCCCGCTCGGGGTGCTCACGGTGGTCACCGGCGTCGCCGGCTCCGGCAAGAGCTCGCTCCTGCACGGGTCGCTGTCCCAGAAGCCGGGGGCCGCCGGCGAGGGCGTCGTGTCGATCGACCAGGGTGCGATCCGCGGCTCGCGACGGAGCAACCCGGCGACGTACACCGGCCTGCTCGACCCGATCCGCAAGGCGTTCGCCAAGGCCAACGGCGTCAAGCCGGCGCTGTTCAGCGCCAACTCCGAGGGTGCCTGCCCGACCTGCAACGGCGCCGGCGTCGTCTACACCGACCTGGCGATGATGGCCGGCGTCGCCACCACCTGCGAGGACTGCGAGGGCAAGCGGTTCGAGGCATCGGTGCTGGACTACCACCTCGGCGGCCGCGACATCAGCGAGGTGCTCGCCATGTCGGTGACCGAGGCCGAGGCGTTCTTCGGCGACGGCGAGGCGCGCACACCGGCCGCGCACCGCATCCTCGTCCGGCTCGCCGACGTCGGGCTCGGCTACCTCACCATCGGCCAGCCGCTCACGACGCTGTCCGGCGGCGAGCGGCAGCGGCTCAAGCTGGCCACCCACATGGCCGACAAGGGCGGCGTCTACATCCTCGACGAGCCGACCACCGGCCTCCACCTCGCCGACGTCGAGCAGCTGCTCGGCCTGCTCGACCGGCTCGTCGACTCCGGCAAGTCGGTCATCGTCATCGAGCACCACCAGGCGGTCATGGCCCACGCCGACTGGATCATCGACCTCGGTCCCGGGGCCGGCCACGACGGCGGCCGGATCGTCTTCGAGGGCACCCCCGCCGACCTCGTCGCCGCACGCTCCACCCTCACCGGCGAGCACCTCGCGGCCTACGTCGGCGCCTGACGGAGGACTCTGCCGGCACCGGTGGCCTGCCCGACCCGCGGCGGAGCGTGTTCCACGGGTCGGGCAGGCATTCCCCTGCCCGACCGGTGCCCTCTGTGGCACGATCTCGAAGATGACCAGCAAACCCGACGAGACGCAGCGCCTGAGCGATCTGGCACGGCTGCGCCGCGTCCGCGACCGCATCGACCGGGAGTACGCGCAGCCGCTCGACGTGGAGGCGCTCGCCCGCGGCGCGCACATGTCGGCCGGGCACCTCAGCCGCGCGTTCCGGCTCGCGTACGGGGAGTCGCCGTACGGTTACCTGATGACGCGCCGCATCGAGCGCGCGATGGCGCTGCTGCGCCGTGGCGACCTCAGCGTCACCGACGTCTGCTTCGCGGTGGGCTACGGGTCGTTGGGCACCTTCAGCACCCGCTTCGCCGAACTGGTCGGCATGTCGCCCAGCACCTACCGCCGCGACGCGGCCGGCGCGACGGAGGGGATGCCGTCGTGTACCGCGAAACAGGTGACCAGACCGATCAGGACCCGCGAAACCCCGGCCTCCGCCGACCGGCCCCGGTAGCGACCGGGGCTGGTCGGCGGCTCCGGTCGCTGCGAAGGACCGGGCGCCGCCCACGGGCACGTCGAGCCGTTCATCCATGCACCGCCGGGGCCGCCGGGGCCGCCGGGTCAGCGGGCGACCAGGGCGTAGGCGGCGGGGCGTCACTCCCGGTGGGGTCGGCGGCCTGTGGCGGTGGTCGCCGCGGTGAGGACCTTCAGAGCGACGGACGGGTGGAACAGCACCGCGGGAGAGGCGGTCATGTTCACGACCCGGACGAACCGGGCCCACACCCCCGCGTCCTTCACGGCGACCTGGAACAGCCGGGCGTTGTACCAGTGCGCGATCCGGGCGCCGAGCGGCTGCCTCTCGGGGTTCCACATGAGGTCGGAGTTGGTGGACAGCGTCCACGGCGCGAGCAGGAGCCGCCCCACCCGCTTCTGGCAGGCCCGGGCCAGCCCGTCCAGGCCCTCCCCGGGCCGCCGGGCCGCGAGCATCCGGCGCAGCAGGTCCGCCTCCATCGCGGCCACCGTCAGACCCTGCCCGTAGACGGGATTGAAGACGCAGACCGCGTCGCCGAGGGCGATCAGCCGCTCCGGCCAGTCCCGGACGGCGTGGTACTGGCGCCACTGGTTGTCGAGGTTGGTGTAGCGGTAGGTCGGCTCCTGGGTGGTGCGCTGCTCGATCTGCTCGGCCAGCCGCGGGTTGCGCAGGCCCTTGGCGAAGCCGAGGAAGCCGTCGTCGTCGGTGGGCGGTTCGTCCTCGAACGCGAACAGCGAGCACGTCCAGCGGTTGTGCTCGACCGCCAGCAGCACGCCGGCCTCCCGCACCGTGGGGGCGGACAGCATCTGGTAGGCGATCCGGAAGTCGGCCGGCCGGTCCTCGGGCCGGTCGAAGTTCATCGAGGTGTAGGTGACCTTCGCCCTGACCACCCGCTTCGGCGGCACCGCGACGCCGCCCGCGCGCAGCCACTCCTCCAGCTTGCTGGTCCGGCCGGAGGCGTCGACCACCAGGTCGGCGGCGATCTCCTCCGGATCGGCGGCCTGCCGGCTGATCCGGACGCCCGTCACCCGGCCGGAAGGGTCGCGGAGCAGCCCCTCGCACCGGGCGGAGGGCATCAGTGTGACTTCGGGGAGGGCGAGCACCCGGCCCCGGATCCGCCGCTCCAGCTCGTCCCGGGTGAAGGTCTGGATCATGACCCCCGTCCGCTGCCGCGGCGCGTACCCGGTCGGGAGCAGGAAGTCGATGCCCTGCCCGTAGTCGAACACGGGGGCCCCGAGGGCGGCGAGTTCGTCCCGCAGCCCGGGGAACAGCTTCTCCAGGACCTCGCCGCCCTTGGCGAGCATCGCGTGTGCGTGATACCCCTGCGGCGCACTCGGATGCGCCCCGCTACGGTCGTCCACGGCGTCCCGTTCGACGACCACCACCTCGCCGAAGAACTCGGCCAGGACGCGTGCGGTCACCAGCCCCGCGTAGCTGCCGCCGATCACGACGGCCTTCCCCGATGCGTACTTCTTGCCCATACGGCCTCCGCCAGCAGATTTGCGAACCGGTCCACCCTTGCGGCAACTCCCCGCTGGAATACCGGTGTTGAGGAGATGTCCACCCGAACGAGGGACGTGTGGATGTTCGGTCGTCCCGCGTCGCGGCCGGCCTCCCGCGGGTGCGGTGCCGCCCCTGTGCCTACCCACGACGGACCGGCCGACGCCTGCCGCACCCCGTGCCGGGCAGGCCGTGGCCGTTAATTCGGTTGCGTCGATCTTGAGGAGGGCTAGGCTATGGCCGTTCTCGCTGCGCAGTTGGCGTGGCCGTGGTTTTTGCCGCGTGAGGACTGACGTAGAGACCTAGAGGAGGTGTGTCCGAATGGTTGCCGCCCTGTCGCGGCGCGCTTTCGTGTGCGCGCCATACGCCTCTCTCTTCCGTCTTTCGCCCACCGGCTGACGACGCGTCGCATCCGGCGCACCGGTGGGCCGTTCCTCAGGAGCCACCGCAGTGCGCGAGCGCTTTTCCGACAGCGATTCCTTCTCCCGTATCCGCCCCAAGGGCGCACCCCGGCGCGGCCGCCGGTCCGAGCGGTTCGACGACCACGAGCCCGAGTTCACCCACTCCGGGGCCTTCGAGCCCTTCGAGTCCTCCGAGCATGTCGCGTCCGGGCCTTCCGGTTCCGGCGCCTTCGACGACCACTCCGACGACTCCGCCTTCCCGGCGCCGGCGGCCGACGGTCCGGCCGAGGGCGATCGCTGGTCCACCTGGGACCAGTCCACTCCCACCGAGAAGGGGCCCCAGCCGCGCCCCGCATGGGTGGTGACCGAACTCGCGGCCGTCGACACCGAACTCGGGATCGTCAAGACCGGCAAGGAGGCCGACGTCTTCCTCCTCGAGCGCGGCGTGCCGGGCACCGGCCGGCGCACGCTGATGGCCGCCAAGCGCTACCGCGACGCCCAGCACCGGATGTTCCACCGCGACTCCGGGTACCTGGAGGGCCGTCAGCACAAGGAGAGCCGGATCGCCAGGGCGATGGCCAAGCGCACCGCCTTCGGCAAGGAGGCCATCGCCGGGCAGTGGGCCGCCGCCGAGTTCACGGCACTGTGCCGGCTCTGGTCGGCCGGCGTGGCCGTTCCGTACCCCGTGCAGATCACGGGCACCGAGATCCTCATGGAGTTCGTCGGTGACGCGGGCGGCACGGCGGCGCCGAGGCTCGCCCAGGTGCGCGCCGAGGAGGCGGACGTGGACGACCTGTGGGAGCAGCTCGGCCGCAGCCTTTCGCTGCTGGCCCGTGACGGCTACGCCCACGGGGACTTGTCGGCGTACAACATCCTGGTCCACGACGGTCGGCTGGTGATCATCGACGTGCCGCAGATCGTGGACGTGGTCGCCAACCCGCGCGGGCGCTCGTTCCTGGAGCGGGACGTGCGCAACGTCGGTGCCTGGTTCGTCGCCCGGGGGCTGCCCGAGCGGCGCGTCGGCGAGCTGGTCGAGTCGCTGGAGTTCGACGCACGGCTGGGGTGAGCCCGGTGGCCGCGGGGGAGGGCCGGCCGCGCCCCGGCCAACCCCCGGCACGGGCCCGCACGATGCGTATGAGAGGGTCGGCAGCCCGGACGAGAGGAGGCGCCGATGAACGGGAGCGGGCCCGGGGCCGTGGGCGGCCCCGCCGGCCGGGTGCTGGTGGTCGACGACGACGCGGCGATCCGGCGCACCCTGGAGCGCGGCCTGCGGCTGAGCGGGTTCTCGGTGAGCCTGGCCGAGGACGGCGAGGCCGCACTCGCCGTGCTGGCGGCCGCCGCGCCGGACGTCCTGGTGCTCGACGTGTCGATGCCCGGCCTCAGCGGCGCCGAGGTCTGCCGCACCCTGCGGACCCGTGGCGACGACATCCCCGTGCTGATGCTCTCGGCCCTGGACGAGCCCGCCGACCGCGTCGCCGGGCTGCAGGCGGGGGCGGACGACTACCTGGTGAAGCCGTTCGCGCTGGAGGAGCTGGTGCTGCGGTTGCGGGCGCTGCTGCGCCGCCGGCCCCCGCAACCGGACGAGCGGGTGGTGGCCGGCCCGCTGGTGATCGATCCGGCAACCCGGCAGGCCCGGCTCGACGGCGAGGAACTCCGGCTCACCCGCCGGGAGTTCGAGCTGCTCACCCAGCTCGCGCGCAACGCCGGCCTGGTGCTCTCCCGGGAGGTGCTGCTGGAGCGGGTCTGGGGCTACGACTTCGACGTCCGCAGTGACGCCGTCGACACCTTCGTCAGCTACCTGCGGCGCAAGATCGAGGCGGGCGGCCGGCCCCGGCTGCTCCACACCGTGCGGGGCGTCGGCTTCGTCCTGCGGATACCCGGCGGCGACGGGGCGGGGTCGCCGTGAAGCTCTCCACCCGGATCGCGCTGTGGGCGGCCGCCGTGGTGCCGCTCCTGGTGGCCCTGGCCGGGCTGTTGCTCCTGCCGCTGGTCGGCCGGGACCTGCGCCACCAGCAGGACACCCGGCTCAACGACCGGGCGGCCGCCGTCCTGCCCAGCGTCCGCGCCCTCGTGGCCGCCGACAGCAAGGGCCGGCCCAAGGCCGAGCAGACCCAGCAGCGGAAGGTGCTGGACTCGGCTCTGGACGCGGGCGTGCGGGTGGCCGGCCAGGACGGGTCCGTCCTGCTGTCGGTCGGTCCGCAGCCCGCCGACGCGGAGGCCTTCCCCGCCGTGCCGGGCGGTCCGATGACGGTGCGCGACCAGGGCAGGGCCTGGCGGGTGCTGACCGTCAGGGTCGGCGCCGCGGGGGCGGCCGGCTCCGGCGGCACGCTCTGGGTGGTGGCGCCCGCGGGGCAGGCCGACAGTGAGACGGCCGCCGTCCGGCGGCGGGTACTGCTGGTGGCGCTGGTCGCGGCGCCGGTCTCCGCGCTGATCGGGTTCGTCCTCGCCGAGCGGGCGACGGCGCCGCTGCGCCGGCTCAGCCGCCGCGCGGCCGCGCTCGACCCGGCGGCACCGGCCGGCACCCCCGGGGCGAACGGCGCCGGCGGGCCGGACACCGCCGGCGGGCCGGACACCGCCGGCGGAACGGCCGGTGCACCCCGTCCGGCCGACGCCGACGATCCGGCCGGCACCCCCGGCCCAGCCGGTCGCGGCTTCGTGGCGGAGCGGACCGGGACGACGGAGGTGGACGAGCTCTCCGCCGCGCTCGCGCTCCTCCTCGCCCGCTACGACGAGCAGGCGCGGCGCACCGCCCAGGCCCTGGACACCGCCCGCGCGTTCTCCTCCACGGCCTCGCACGAACTGCGGACCCCCCTGATGAGCCTGCGCACCAATCTGGACGTGCTGGCCGCCCACCCGGATCTGCCCGCCGCCGACCGGGCGGAGATCGTCGCCGAGCTGCGGGACGACCACGCCCGGATGCTCGACCTGCTCACGGCGCTGGCCGCGCTCGCCCGGGGCGACCTGGTACAGGTGGACGCGTTCCGGTCGGTGGACCTCGCCGAGGTCGCCGACGCGGCGGTCGGCGAGGCCGCCCGCCGCCATCCGCAGGCGGCTTTCACGGCGGACGTCCCGCAGGAGGTGCGGGTGTTCGGCTGGGAGCCCGGACTGAGGATCATGCTCGCCAACCTGCTCGGCAATGCCGCTGTGCACGGCCGCCACGGGCAGGAGCCGGCGCAGGTGGCGCTCCGGCTCGCGGCCGAGGGCGAGACCGTGCGGCTCACCGTGGACGATCGCGGCCCCGGGATCGGTCCGGCCGAGCGGGAGGCGGTGTTCCGCCGGTTCCACCGCCGGCGCGACAGCCCCGGCTCGGGCCTCGGCCTCACCCTGGTCGCGCAGCAGGTAGCGCTGCACCGGGGGACGGTCCGGATCACGACCCCGCCCGGCGGCGGCTGCCGGATGGAGGTCAGGCTGCCCCGGCCCCGCCCCGATGCCCCGACCATCGAGCTGCCGGCCGGCCGCGACTGGATCTCGGGCACCGGCCACTGAGCCGCCGTCCGGCTCCGCCACTGCCGCCCGCGGCCCGCCGCTTGCCGCCGTTCCCCGTTCCCCGTTCCCCGTTCCCCGTTCCACAGGGAATCCACAAAGAGCCGTCCTACTCTCCTGGCGACCGTCCCGGCACCGGCCGGTCCTTGTGTGCCCGGCCGGTGCCGGCACCCGTAACGGAGAAAGGAAGCCACATGCCCGCCAACCGTGTGTCCGTCAGCCGCAAGGCCGCCGCCCTCGGCGCCCTCGCCATCGCCGGTTCGCTGCTCGCCGCCGTGCCGGCCCATGCCGACGGGGGCGGCTCGCCGTCGGGTGCCCCGACCGCCGCGGCGACGCCGAAGAGTGACGGTGCGAAGAACATCTGCAAGCGGCTGCCCAAGACCGAGGAGCGAGTCACCAAGGCGCTGAACCGGCTCAACGGAGACGCAACCGTGGTCGGCTCGGTCGCCCGCCTGCAGCAGCGGGTCACGGAGGCCAAGGCCGCCGGCCACGCCGAGATCGAGACCTACCTCACCAACCGGCTGACCGCCCGCAAGGCCCTCGTCACCACGCTGCAGGCCCGCCAGGGCGACCTCAAGGCCGTGGCGACCTGGTGCGCCGCCCACAACGAGGGGGCCGGCAAGTGACCCGCCGCCCGGCCGCCGCGCTCGCGGCGCTGGCCCTGGCGGCAGCCGCCCTCCTCACCGGCTGTGGCCCCTCCGGATCCCACACGGGGGCCACCACCGGCTCCTCCGCGGGCAAGCAGGACGGCGGTGCGGCCGACAGCGCCCAGGCCCAGGACATGCAGCAGAAACTGGACGCCGCCGAGAGCGCCGCCGCCCAGGCGGACACCGACGCGGCAGCCGACAACGGCTGACGACTCACGGCCGCCCACACACGGCCGCCCACACACGGCCGCCCACGCACGGCTACCGGGCACGGCCGACCGCCCGTCGGAGGCGAGCCTCCGACGGGCGGTCGGTTCACGGTGCGAGACCGGCGCCGGCGCTCGCGGGCGGATCGTTCTCGTTCACGATCCGCAGCATCTCCGCCGACGGCCTGTACTGTTCCGTCACGATCTGCGGGCAGCGCCGGCAGAGCGAGGGCCCTTCCTGGTGGAACCAGCGGCACTGCGCACGGATCGGGCATCTCGGCAGGTCCTCGACCACCTCGTCCAGCAGCACGGCGCTGCGGGCGGCGATCTGGCAGGCCGCGTTCCTGAAGTGGATGCAGCCTGATGCCTGGCAGGCCCCTGCGAAGCGGAAGACCTCGCCGGGTGAGGCGGGCCGGGCCAGTTCGATGATCTCAAGGCTGACGGGCATCGCGTGCGCGGTCGGGACGACCCGCGGTGCATCGGGTGTGCCCGAGACGACCCCGATCAGGACCGACCCGGCCGGGTCCGCCGGCGCGCTGGGGCAGAGCAGTCCTCCGCCGTCGTCGGCGTTGTCCTGCGGCATGGCGGGGTCTACCGCGGAGCCTTGAGCGGCTGGACGTTCTTCACCGCGAACTGTCCGTCGAAGCTCTGCGCCAGCGTCACTTCGAACAGCTCCTCCGGGAAGAAGCCGGCGACGATGGGCCTGGAGATGTCGAACTCGCCTGCGCGGTGGCGGGCCGCGATCGCGATCGCGACGCCCTGGGCGGCAGCCGCGGCGAGCTGTTTCGATTCAATACGTTCGGCGCTCATGAGGTTCTCCCGGTGTTGACGTTGCCACGGTTGGTGGCGTTGCCACGGTTGCACGGGGCTGCCGACGTCGCACGATCTGTAACCTGTTCGGGTGCGAAGGCCTTCTGCCGGTCCGCGCCTCCGGACGGCGGACGGTCCCGCCGCCCGGTCGCTCAGTGCCGGGCACCCGCCCGGGCCGGCTTCCGGGCGGCCGGGACGACCAGCGGGGTGTGCGTCTCCGGGTCGTCGATCACCCGGCAGGGAAGCCGGAAGACTCCCTCGACCAGCTCGGCGGTGACGATCCGGGCCGGCTCGCCCGCGGCCACCACCCGGCCGTCGCACATGGCGATCAGGTGGGTGGCGTACCGGGCCGCGTGGTTGAGGTCGTGCAGGACGGCGACCAGGGTGCGGCCGCGCTCCTCGTGCAGGCGGGCGCAGAGGTCGAGGATCTCGATCTGGTGGGCGCGCTCGGTGGCCAGCAGCCGGATCAGATAGCCGCCGCCGAGGACGCCGGTGACCACGCCGACCGGCAGCTGGTGGTCGGCGGACAGCCGCTGCGCGGCGAAGTCGGCGGTGACCAGCAGGGCGGCGGCCAGCCGGGGCAGCCTGAGCTCGTTGACCACGAAGTCCTCGGCGGGGGGAGCCGCCACCGGTGAGGGTGCGCAGGACGTCCGCCGGGCTCAGCGGGTAGTCGCCGCTGCCGAGGGCCAAAACGCCGACCGCCAGCGCGGCGAGCGCGCAGGCCGCACCGGCGGCCAGGGCGCGCGGGCGGTAGCGGACGGAGCGGCCGCCGAACCTGATGACGCTCATAGGGACCTTCCAGTCGATCGCCGGCTCATGCGCCGACCCTCCGGCGCCGGGCGAACCAGAGGAACAACGGGCCGCCGGCCACCGCCGTGACGATGCCGGCCTGCAGTTCTCCCGGGCGGCCGAGCAGCCGGCCGAGCACGTCGGCGCCCAGCAGCAGCACGGGCGCGAGGACCGCGCAGTAGGGGAACAGCCGGCGCAGGTCGGGCCCGGTGAGCGCGCGGACGAAGTGCGGGACCATCAGCCCGACGAAGACGACCGGGCCGCAGGCCGCCGTCGCCGACCCGCAGAGCAGGGTCACCGCGGCGATCGCGGCGGCCCTGGTCACGGCGGGCCGGGCGCTCGGCGCCGACCTGACGGCCAGGAAGGTCACCGACGCCAAGGCCCGCTTCGAGGCGGCCGCCGAGCAGCTGCGCCAGGCGGCCAGGGCCGCCGGCGGGATCAAGGTGATGGCCGCCTCCGGCGGAGCAGCTCCGGGAGGAGGCGTCGGCCCGGGCCGACCCGGCCGGCGGGGAGTGATCCCGGCGCCCCGGGAGCAGCGGCCACCGCGGGGCCGGCCGTTCCCGGGGCCGGCCCCGCGGAGGAGGCCCGCTCAGACCTGGATCTCCTGGATGTCGGCTGCCGTGCTCGTGAACCCGTTGGTCGAGATGATCCTCAGCTGGACCTGGTCGCCCGGGCGGAACTGGCTGCGGTCCACCTGGATCGTCGGTTCCTTCAGGCCGACGCCGATCGTCTGCCACGTGGCGCCGCCGTCGGTGCTGACCTGTGCGGCGAAGGTCTGGCCGGCCTCCGGTCCCCTGTCGAAGTCCAGCGCCAGCCCGAACGCCCCGGCCTCGGCGCTCGCGTGGCGGGCGGCGCGCAGGGCCGGCGGCGCGCCGCCGGGGCGGAAGGTGTCCACGACCTGGCCGCCGACGACCAGCTCGATCGCCTCCGGGCTGGCCCCGACCGGCACGACGGTGTCCACCAGGCCGGTGCGGTCGTCGTTCGGGCCCAGCTCGGAGGCGAGCTTGACCGGGACCGGGATCTCGCGCGGCGGTGCGCCGTCCGTCTGCCGGATCCGCAGGACCACCCGGGTCCCGCCGTTCGGACCGGCGGCCTCACCGTCCGGACCGGCCGCACCGCCGGGCTGGGCGGGTTGCGCGGCCAGTGGCGTCACCGGATTGACGAAGCGGATGCCGCCCTCGCGCCGGCTGAGGTTCACCGTGCCGACGACGCTGACGAGTTGCTCGGCCTCCGGAGCGGCTCCGGCCGCCCGGAGCGCGGGCTCGGCCGCCGGTTGAGGCGCGAGGCTGACGGACAGCTTCGGGAACCGCTCGTCGGGGCGGCCTCCCCCGGGCCGGGGACGCCCGGCGACCGGGACGACGGTGGGCTGGGCGACGGTGAGCGGGGCGGCGGCGGACACCGGGGTGTCCTCGGGCAGCGGGGCACCGGCCACGAGCGAGTCCTCGGCGGCCAGCCGCCGGCGGATGCCCTCGTAGGTGTAGCTGCTCATCCACTGGCGGTCGCAGTAGGTCATCACGTCGTGCCACCGCATCCCCGGCCTGGCCTTCATCGGCAGGTTCAGCGCCGGGTCGCCCACGTCGAACCCGACGAAGGTGTCCGGCCCGTCGGCGAGTTGCCCGCTCTGGAAGGGGTAGCCCTGCCGGTCGTCCGGGGACTCACCGCAGAAGCCGGGGTGCCGGCGGCCGAAGGTGTGGCCGAGTTCGTGGCCGCCGTACCAGTCGCCGTAGGTGCCGTCGAAGTCCCAGCCGAACGGCGCCGAACCGCACGGCGACGAGGCGACGACGCTCGGGTCGGCCGCCACGGGGAGGCCGGAGGAGCACCCCCGCAGGAAGAACCCGCCGTCGGCGACCTGGCCGATGTAGTGGGTGCGCCGGTCACCGCCGGCACTGATGTCCAGGTTGCGGATGGCCGCGAGCTGGGCGTTGGTGTCCTCACACGTGAAGGGTGGTGTGGCGGTGGCGTCGATGACGGCGTGTGAGCTGATGACCTCGGCCACCGGGTAGGCGCGTTTGAGCCAGCTGACCAGGGCGTTGAAGTCCAGGTCCCGCGGGGTGAAGGTGCCCGGCGGGTCCGTCGTGCTGTAGCGCAGTCCGAGGACGCGGATCCGCAGCGGCGGGCCGCTGCGGAACAGGACGGTCGGGCCGGCGCCCGTGGCACCGAGCGGGAGAACGGCACCGGTCAGCGCATCACTGAGGGTCACCGAGCTCACGCTGAGTGCCCCTTCCGCCGTCAGCGTGGGCGGCACGATGAAGTTGAGGCTCAGGTCCGCGTCGGCGCGGCGGGCGGCGAGGTCCTGGGCGGCGTTGGGGTCGAGGGCGATGGTGTTGACCGACGTCACCTTGACGCCGGGGTCCGTCGTCGACCGGATCAGCGTGACGGTACCGCGCACACCGGCGGCGGGTCCGCTGGTGCCGCTCACGTAGACGCGGATCACGGTGACCTTGCCGGCGATCAGGGCGACGCGGTGCTGGAGGTCCTGCACCGACTGGGTGACCTCCGTGGCGTCCCAGACGGCATGCGTCGGAGCTGGAGCTGTCATGACTGCCCCCATGGACAAGTGGTCGGGTTCTTTCAGGCTATGCCGGACGGGGCGCCGGCGCCCGCCCGCCGACGCTGCCAGAAGGCGCTGAGCGGCCAACGTCGCTCCTGGTCGTACGAGTACGCATGGTTTCTCCGGTAGGCGTCCGCGACGCCGTCCAGGAACGCCGTGTAGTCGGCGAGCGCGGAGGCCGTCCGGCCGGGGGCGGCCAGGCACGCCGCCACGGTCTGCCCCGCGCGGGCGCCGGTGTGCAGCGCGGTGAGGATGCCCTGCGAGGAGAGCGGGTCGAAGGCGAGGGCGGCGTCCCCGGCCGCCACCCAGCCCGGGCCGGCGGCCGGGCTCAGCCGCAGGCCGTGGGCGGGCGTCCAGCGCGGCCCGGCGGTCGCGGCGGGGTCGTAGCCCGCCAGCCGCCGCCGTACGTGCTCGGTGCGGGTGATGCCGCGCCAGAAGCCGTGGGGTGTCCGCAGGGCAGGGTCGGCGAGGTCGGCGTCGGTCAGGTGGGCGACCAGGCGTCCGGCCGGGGTCAGGGTGGTGTACCACCAGCCGTGCGGTGCCGCCTCGACGAGCGTGCGCGCCTCGGCGTCCCGCAGCTGCGCCGGCTCCGCGGCGCCGGGATCGCCGAACACGGCGTACGCGGCGACGAGCCGGTCCTGCCGGTGGCGGTGGCCGTACCGGCGGCCGATGACGCAGCGCCGGCCGGTGGCGTCGACCGTCCAGCGGCTCTGCAGCTCCGTCACGGCGCCGGTGTCGCGCTCACGGACGGTCAGGAGGCCGCCGGCGTGCTCCAGCACGGTGGCCCGCCGCAGTTCGGCGCCGGCCGCCACGGCCGCGTCCCGGAGGAAGGCGTCGAAGCGGAGCCGGTCGAGGTGCCAGCCGTGCCCGTACGGGTCGAAGAGGTGGCTGCGACCGTGCAGCGCCGCCGAACCCCAGGCCGCGTACGTCCCCGTGGACGGGGGGTGGCCGGCGGCCAGGAAGCCGTCCAGCAGCCCGAGATCACGCAGCAGCGGGCGGGCGGCGGGCGGCAGGGACTCGCCGATCTTGAACGCGCCCCGGCGGCCGGCGGCCGACGGCGCCCGCCCGCCGGGGTCGAGGAGCAGGACGCGCCGGCCCGCGGCCGCCAGGACCAGCGCCGCGACCGCGCCCGCCGGGCCGCCGCCGGCCACGGCGGCGTCGACGGGCCCGGACGGGCGCGGGCGGACCGTCACCGGTGGCGCCGGAAGCGTTTGACCTTGTCGATGAAGCCCGCCGACACCTCCTCGTCGGGCAGCTCCGCCATGGTGACGGCGGTGGCCATCGCGGCCTCGCCGAGCACCGGGTCGGCGCCGAGCGGTACGTGCACGGCGACCAGGTTGCGCCGGGCGGGCGGAGCGGGCTCGGGCGGGAAGCTCACCTCGGACTCGACCAGCAGCTCCGCCGGCAGCCGGGGGTCGTCGGTCGGCCCGGGGCGGCGCTCGACCAGACCGAGCTTGCCGAAGTCCGTCACCATGGCGTTGATGGCGTCGACGTAGCGCGGGGGGAGCCAGCGGAGCCAGGCCCGCCGGTTCCCGAAGGCCGCCAGGCGCTCGGCCATGGGCCGGGAGGTGTCCATCACGATTGCGTACTCCTCCTCGGCGATCACGTGGTTGGGCACCCGGGCCGGCCAGAAGGTGGGGAGGTACGGGTCGTAGATGCCGAAGCCGGAGAGGTACTCGTAGCCCGAGCGGCAGCTCGCGGTGTCGGTCTGCCAGGGCACGGCCATCCACCGGGTCAGGTCACCCGGCCGCTGGGCGTAGAGCGGGCCGTCGAAGGAGAGGGCGGTCTGCGGGGTGAGCTTCGGGCCGTAGGCGGGCGGGGGCGGCAGGTCCGGATCGCGGCGGCGCACCCGGAAGGGGCTGCTGTACAGGGTGGTGTGGCGCATCGGCCAGGTGAGTTCGCAGCCGGGGTGGAAGGCGTCGGCGAGACAGAACGACAGCGCGGCCCGGTCGAGCGTCTGGGCCCGCTCGGCGAACGGCACCTGGTCGAGGGAGGCGGGCGGCGAGGCCTGCGGGTCGTGGTCGGCGGCGAAGTCCCCGCCGGCCCAGCGCTCCAGGAGGCGGTACTGGAGCGGGGAGAGCGTCACGTGCTGGCGTACCGACTCGGCCGGTACGTTCATCGCGTCGCCGTAGACCCCCGGCCACGGCACCGGGGACGTGCCGTCGCGGTCGTAGTTGCGGATCGTGAGCCAGACCTGCCGGCGCAGCTCCTCGTGGACGGGCGAGGGGTCCGCCAGCGCGGCGAGGGTGTCGGGGGCGAGGAGGTCCTCCCGCCCGCCGTGCCCCAGCTGGACCGCCACACCCTGGTTGACCCACTGCAGGTCGCAGAGGCGGCGCAGGACGGGCAGCACGTCGCGGGTGAAGGACGGCTGCCGCGGTTCGGGGAGGACGCCGGCGGTGACGAAGACGTCGCGGACCAGGTCGTACATCGTCCGCACCGAGGTGAGTTCGGGCGCGTAGTTGGGCGGTGCGGTGACCACCCAGCCCGGCTCGACCGGGATGGGCCGGCCGTCGATGCTGACCTCGGCGGTGACCGGGCCGTCGGAGACGTCGTCGTGCCAGCCGTCGTTGTTGGCGAAGGTGTCGGCGGGGGTGTCGGTGGCCGACGCGGACACGCCCCGGCCGCCGAGGAAGATCAGCCGGCCGCTCTCGTCGGTGCGCAGCTCCCCGAGGTAGACCGGCCGGTCCAGGAAGGTGCCGGTGTCGAAGAGGTGCTCGGGGCCGCCGGCCCGGTTGCGGCCGCGCACCGACCGGAAGCCGGGGTCGATGACCAGCCGCTTGCGCCGGTTGGCGGGGACCTTGGGATTGCGCAGGTTGCTGTCCTCGGTCTTGTCCGCCTCCGGGATGTCGAGGGCCAGCTGGAACTGGTACCAGGCGGCCTTCGAGTTGACGACGTGCACGGTCCAGCGCAGGTCCGCGTTGTCGGCGGTCAGCTCGGCGACCGGTTCGCCGGCGGCGTTGTAGCCGTAGACCCGGAACCGGACGGCCTGCCGCTTCAGGGCTCCGGTGGCGTCCTTGTAGCTCCCGGTGGGCAGCGGGGCCGGGTGGTCGACCTCGGGGGCGAGCACGTACTCGTCCGCGCTGTCGCCGACCCGGGCCACGCCGATCGCCGGGTGCACGGCGGCCCGGACGATCCGGGTGTCGCGGGCGGGCGGCGGCGTGATCTGCGGGCGGGCCGGGCCGGGCTCGGCCGCCGGGACGCCGTTGACGTCGCGGCGCTGTTCGGCCGAGGCCTGGTAGACCGTCCTGCGGACCTCGGCGATGCTGCCCACCGGTCGGTGCTCGGCGAGGCTGTGCCACGGGTTGTAGGCGAGGTTCTCGCCGTACGTGGACTGGCCCCGGGCGGTGACGTCCTGCTTCTGGAGGGTCAGCCGGGCCACCTTGACCGGTTCGCTCTCGGACTCCTCCCAGCGCACGGTGGCCTGGTCCAGCGGCATGCGCTGCGGGTCGGTGCGGAACTGCAGCAGCAGGTCGAAGGCCGCCGTTCCCGCCGAGAGGCGGTGGCGCAGGTCGGCGCCCAGGTACGCGGGATCCTCGTCGGGGGGCACCGCCGCAGGATCGCCGGGTTCACAACCGGCGGGCACCAGCTTGTACTTGACGAACCGCTCGGGGCCGAAGGCGTAGGGCAGCACACCCCAGTACGTCGCGGTGAGCACGCTCTCCTCGAACGTGGCCATCGCGTCGAGGATCTCCTGGGTGACCGGGTGGTCCCGCAGGTACGGCTCGTAGCTGCCGTCGACGACACCGGCCCTGGTGAACTCGCACATGTCCTGGGCGGTGTCGACGAAGAACACGTCGTGGTTCTGCAGCAGCAGGTCCTGGGTGCCGGCCTCGGTGTCGCCGTCCAGCAGCTTCGGGCCGGGCACGCCGAACAGCTTGATGCCGATGCCGAGGGTGGTGTTGAGGTCGGGGCTGCCGGGCACGGTGTCGCTGGAGAAACGCACCCAGGTGGTCAGGCCGCCGGTCTGTTCGTGGGCGGCCTTGAGGAACCCGACGCGCAGGTCGGGCGGCAGGTCGGCGGCGACCGTCAGCACTCCGCGGGCCACACCGTGCGGCTTGAGGAACACCGGCCGCCTGACGGGGTCCTGGCCGCGGGAGATGCGGCCGCCCTGGGTCAGGTCGACGAACATCTGCTTCAGCGCGGCGGCCGCGTCCTCGGCGCAGCCCGGTAGCGGCGGAGGTCCTGCGTTCTCGTCGAAGGGTGCGGGGGTCCCGATCATGTTGTGCTCCGATCCGTGCAGCGGTCTGCCGGTCCGGAGGCCGTGCCTCCGTCCGTCCGTCCCCGGTCCAGCGTGCACAAACCTGTGAGGACCAGCGCGCCGACGTACGCCCGAACCGAGCACAGACCGGGCCGGCGGCGGGCCGGCTCACTCCAATCGGCCATCAGCGGTCGCATGTCCGGGTCCCGTGGTGGGAGCGTCGTCGGGCGCCCGCCGGTCCGCGGTGGCGAGGCAGTGGCGGCCGCCCCGGCACCAGGGTCCGAGGGGCGGGGTCGTCGGAGCGGGGCCCGCGGGCCCCGCCCCGGGCGGATCAGCAGGAGGCGGCGTCGGCGGGCAGCGCCAGCCCGGCGGTCACGATGCGGTCGCCCGGCACGGTGACGTTCTGGTCGTACGGCGCGGTGGGCGGCGGGTTCGGCGTGACCATGGTGAACTTCGCCGGGAGCTCGGCCTCCCGGACGGCTTCGCCCAGGTGCACCACGGACAGCACGCCGGTGCAGTGCGAGGTCGCCGGGGGCACGCTGCCCGCCGCGACGCCGTTGGCCGGACCGACCGCCACCCCGACCGAGTCCAGGGGCGTGTACGAGAACGAGAACTGCGACCCCGGCGCCGTGCCGGTGCGGGCGAGCCGCACCGAGAACCGGGTGATGGTGACGGCCACCGGACGGCAGGGCCGTTCGTCGGTGCGGGTGTCGAGGTGGAGGCCGTCCAACCGCATGAAGAGCCCGGGATCGATGATGCGCGCGGTGCCGGGAAGGCGGGCCAGATAGCCCCTGACGGTCGTGTCACCGACCATCGAGGTGTCGAAGCAGGTCTCGCTCGGCGATGGTGCGGGCGCCGACGCCGTGGCGCCGGCCGCTGCGGCCGGCACCGTCGGCGAGGCGGTCCCGCTCGCGGCCGGTGACGACGAACCGGCCCCCGCGGCGCCGTCGGCGGCGCCCGACGCGCAGCCGGTGACCGCCAGGGCCACCACCGCCACCGAGGCACCGAGCGCCTTCACGGGCCGGCCGATGTGCTTGGTGCGCATCCCCACCCCCTCGTGGAACTACGCCGATGGTGCCAGAAATCCGCTCCGGGGATGGGCAGTTCACCTCGATCCGGTGCACCGGCGGGCGCCCGGCGCCGGCACCCCGGCTCGGGCCCGCTCCACGCGGTGACGCGGTGGCACGCCGGTCAGACGCGGGTGAAGGTCACGTGCGTCACGCCGCTCGGGCTGGTCACCGACTCGGTGCGGAACCGCTCTTCGAGCCCTTCGAGTCCCTCCCAGAGCCGTTCGCCGCGGCCGAGGACGATCGGCACCACGACGACGTGCAGGTGGTCGACCAGGTCGGCGGCCAGAAAGGCGCGGACGGTGCTGGGCCCGCCGCCGATCCGGACGTCCAGCCCGCCGGCGGCCGCCCGGGCCTGGCGGAGCGCCTCCTCCGGGGTGGCGTCGACGAAGTGGAAGGTGGTGCCGCCCGCCATCTCCACCGTGGGCCGCGGATGGTGGGTCAGCACGAAGACCGGGGTGTGGAACACCGGGTCCGGCCCCCACCAGCCGGTCCAGTCGTGATTCTCCCAGGGGCCTCGCTGCGGGCCGAACTTGTTCCGCCCCATGATCTCGGCACCGATGCCGTCGCCCCAGGCTCGGGCCATCGCGTCGTCCACACCGGTGTCGCCGCCCTCCTGGCCTTGCATCCGGCGGAACGTCCTGGTGTGGAAGAACCAGCGGTGGAGGTGGTCACCGGCGTGGCCGAAGGGGGCCTCCAGGCTCTGCCCCTCGCCGGTCCCGTAACCGTCGAGCGAGACCGAGAAGTTGTGGACGCGGACCAGGGACACGGCAGGACCTCCGGCGTTCGGCACTCCGGCACGGGCGGGCCGCACCGGCCGGAGCCCGAGGCTATCCCGCCTGCGCAGGGTTTCCCGGCGACCGACCCGCCCACGAGGCGGCCGAGTCGGGGACGGACCGGCGGGCCGCCCGGCTGCCGTCGTCGCCCGCCGCCGTCGTCGCCCGTCGTCGTCGCCCGCCGCACCGGTCGTCCAGCACGCCGACCCATGACCGGCAGGCCGATGACCGGTCACATTACGTCGGGACGACTGATGCCTGTCGGCCGGCGCCGGGCCTACCGTCAAGGACGTCACCCCGCCTCCTCTGACCGAAAGCAGGTCGTGTGCGCCGTCTCACCTACTTCGTCGGCACCAGCCTCGACGGCTTCATCGCCGGCCCGGAGGGGCAGTTCGACTTCTTCCCCTTCGAGGGCGACCTCGCCGCCGTACTCCTGGCCGAGTACCCCGAGACCGTTCCGGTCCAGGGCCGCGGGCCGTCGGGCACCGACGGGGCCGCCGACCGGAGGTTCGACACGGTCCTGATGGGCCGCGGCACCTACGAGCCCGGTCTCGCGGTCGGCGTCACCAGCCCCTATCCGCACCTCACCCAGTACGTCTTCTCCCGGACCCTTGCCCGGCTCGACCCCGAGGTGGAGATCGTCTCCGCGGACCCGGTCGCGTTCGTCCGCGACCTCAAGCGGCAGGACGGGGCGGGCATCTGGCTGTGCGGCGGGGCGGACCTCGCCGGACAGCTGCTGGAGGAGATCGACGAACTGATCGTCAAGCGGTACCCGGTCGTCATCGGCTCCGGCATCCCGCTCTTCCACGCACCCTTCCTCCCGGTGGGGTTCACGCTGACCGACTCCCGCGTCTTCAACACCGGCGCGACCATCACCACCTACGCAAAAGCACCGGAAATGAGCCTGAACATGCTGTTCCGCCCCACCGACGAGACCGACCTCGACCGCGTCACCGCCGTGACGGTCGACGAACCCGTCAGCTGGATCGACGCCGACCGCTACCTCGAAGAACTCAAGGAGGGCATGTACCGGCCGGAGTGGACGTGGATCGCCGAGGACGGCGGCCGGATCGTCGCCCGCGCCCTGTGGTGGGGCCAGGCCTCCAGCGAGCACCCGATCGCGCTGGACTGCCTGCACGTCGACCCCTCGGTCGCCGACCGCGCGGCCGTCGCGGCCGGTCTGATCACCGCGGGCCTGCGGGCCTTCGCCGAGCGGGGCGCGACCAAGCCCCCGCTGTACAACGTGACGCTGCCGAACGGCTGGCGCGAGCTCCCGGACGTCGTCGCCGCCCTGGCCTGGCGGCACGAGGCCGCGCTGGCGGCCGGGCTCACCGACGAGGTGGAACGGCTGCGCCTGGAGTGGACCCCCGACGCCGGGCTCCCGGCCTCCAGCGGGCGCCTCACGTTCACCGAGGGTTCGGACGAGGAGTTCCTCGACGTCTTCCGGCGCATCGCGGAGGGCAGCCTCGACGCCGAGACGCGCCGGAACGTGGCGTCCATGGGAGCCGAGGCCGCCGCCCGCGAGGAGGTGGACTTCTACCTCGGCTGCCCGGGCGAGCGCTCGTGGTGGCGCCTCGCCCGCACCCCCGACGGGCAGGTCGCCGGGCTGGCCCTCCCGTCGGCGACGCCGTACAACCGCAACGTCGGCTACCTGGGTGTCGTCCCCGAGCTGCGCGGACAGGGGTACGTCGACGACGTGCTCGCCGAGATCACCCGCGTGCAGGTGGAGGCCGGCGCCGAGCTGATCACGGCCACCACGGACACCGGCAACGCCCCGATGGCCGCCGCCTTCGCCCGGGCCGGCTACCGGACCGCCCAGACCCGGATGATCTACTCGGTGCCGGAGGCCTCGAAGGCCTCTGAGGCGGCGCCGGCACCGGTCTCATGAGGCCAGCAGCGTGGCGAGTTCGGTGCGGGAGCTGACACCCAGCTTGGGGAACGCGCGGTAGAGGTGGTGTCCGACGGTGCGGGGGCTCAGGAACAGCTGCGTGGCGATCTCCCGGTTGCTCGCGCCGGACGCCGCCAGCCGGACGACCTCGCGTTCCTGCGGGCTGAGCAGGCTGATCGGCCCGTCCCGGCGAGCGGTCAGCCCGGTCTCCCCGCCCGCGGCTCCGAGCTCCGCCCGGGCGCGGTCGGCCCAGGGCTCGGCGCCGAGCCGCTCGAAGGCCTCCAGAGCGGCGCGCAGTTGGTCCCGGGCGTCGATCTGGCGCCGCAGCCGGCGCAGCCATTCCCCGTAGAGCAACGCGGTGCGGGCCCGGTCGTAGGCGCTGCCTCCCTCGTGCAGGGCCAGCGCCGCCGTGAAGTGCTCCTCGGCCGCGCTGTCGGGGCCGGTCAGCGCCTGGCAGCGGCGGGCCAGGGCGGAGAGGGCGGGCTGCCCCAGCGCGGCGGCCCGTTCCCCGAGCAGCCGGGCCGGCTCCGTCGCCCGTTCCGGGCGGCCGGCGCGTCCCGCCGCCTCGACGAGGTCCGGCAGCAGGGGCAGGGAGAGCAGCGGATGGGCCGCCTCGCGCCGCGCCGACTCCAGTGGTTCCAGCGCGGCCTCCGCCCGGCCCAGGCCGAGTCGGAGCAGACCCAGCGCCCACAGGGCGTCCGACGTACCGCGTCCCACCCCGCGTGGTCGCGTGTACTCCAAGGCTTCGCCGGCCAGGGCGCGGGCCTGCTCCTCCTGTCCCCGCAGGCCCGCCAGCATCGCCAGGGTGGTGCGCAGATGGGCGGCCCGGTGGGCCAGGTCGTGGTACTCGGCCAGCTGGAGCCCCTCGGTGGCGTGCGCAGACGCCTCGTCGTGGCTGCCGAGGGCCAGTTCGGTCTGGGCGAGCAGGTGGAGCGTGGTGGGAAGCCAACCGCTGATGCCCTGCTCGCGGCAGTGGGCGACGGCTCCGGCGGCGGCCTCCCGCGCGGCCGGGTGGTCGCCGGCCAGCTGGCAGTAGATCCCGGTCATCAGCCGGTCCATGACGCCGGTGGCCGGCTCCCGGCAGCTCTCCACGAGCGCTCGCAGCGCGCAGAGCGCGCCGGGGACGTCACCGCCGAACAGCCGGTGGGGGACGGCCAGTACCGGCAGGTCCGGGGCGCGGGACGCGATCTCCGCCATCAGCGTGGCGTTCCCCGCGGAGAAGGCCGCGTGGACCGCGTCGGCCAGCAGCGACGCCGTCGTGTCCGGGAGCCCGGCGCCGGTCAGGTCCGCGCTGTCGAGCAGGATCCGGGCGGCGGTCTCCGGCCTGCGGTAGCCCAGCTCGACCACCGCCCGGGCGCGCGCGAACTCCGCCGCCACGCCCGGGTCCTCCAGCGGCAGCGGCACCTGGTCGGCCAGGGCGGCGCACCGCTCGTCCTGCCCGGCGTCGGCGGCCTTCTGCGCCGCCCGGACCAGGCGGCGCGCACGCCGCTGCGGATCCGCGGTGAGCTGGGCGGCACGCTCGTAGGCGGCGGACGCGGACGCCATCGCCTGCCGGCTCCCGGCCCACTCGGCGACCCGTTCCAGCTCCTCGGCGACCCGTTCGTCCGGTCCCGTCGACGCGGCGGCCAGGTGCCAGGCCCGCCGGTGCACGTGGCCGGCCGCGCTCAGCGCCTCCGCCAGCGCGCGGTGCGTGGCGATGCGCCGGGCGAGCGGGGCGCCCTGGTAGGCGGCGTAGCGCACCAGCGGATGCCGGAAGCGCACCCCCGCCCCGGACAGGAGCACGAACCCGGCGCGTTCCGCGGGTTCGAGGTCCTCGACAGCTCCGCCGAGCGGTTCCGCGGCCCGCAGCACCAGGGTGAGATCCCCGGTGTCGTCGGCGGCGGCCACCAGCAGCACCGCCTGGGTGGCGTCGGGAAGCCGTCGGATCTGCTCCAGGAAGCCGTCCCGGATCCGGCTCGGCGGCCCGGCGGCCGCCTCGGGGAGCGCCAGCGGGCCCAGCCGTCCGGCGCGCTGGGCCGGGGTGAGCGCGGCCGCCAGCTCGATCAGGGCCAGCGGGTTGCCGCAGGCCTCCTCGATGACCCGGTCCGCGACGTACGGCGGCAGGCCCGGCACCAGCTCGGCGGCGGTCGCGCGGTCGAGGCCTTCGACGAGCAGCCGGGGCAGCCCCTTCACGGTGGCGCCGGGCGCCCCGTCGCGCACGGCGAAGAGCATCACCACGCCCTCCGCCCGGAGCCGGCGCGCGGCGAAGGTCAGCATGTCCACCGACGGCTGGTCGATCCACTGGGCGTCGTCGACCAGGCACAGCAGCGGGCCGTCGGCCGCGGCGTCCGACAGCAGCGTGAGGACGGCGAGGCCGACGGTGAAGCGGTCGCGCACGCCGTCGGCGGTCAGCCCGAAGACCGCCCGCAGGGCCGCGGCCTGGGGCGCCGGCAGCGCGTCGACGAGATCCAGCACGGGCAGGAACAGCTGGTGGAGGCCCCCGAAGGCCAGTTCCATCTCCGACTCGATGCCCTCGACGCGCAGCACGCGCACGCCGTCCGCCCGCCCGGCGGCGTGGTCGAGCAGCGCGGTCTTGCCGATCCCGGCCTCACCGTGCAGCAGCAGGGCGCTGCTCGTCCCCTGACGAGCGCCGTCGAGCAACTGCTCGATCCGGTCCCGCTCCGCGTTCCGCCCCCGCACGCTGTGCCCCTGTTGCGATCGCCCCGCCCGGGCCCGGCGAGACCGTGTGACAGCAGCCGGGAGGCCGCGTCGATGATCTTCCCGCCGGGCATGTCGGAGCCATTATCGCTGGTCAGACGGAGTCGCCGGCCATGCGGGACTGACGTCGTGTGCACCGCGACGGGATCGGGCGCCGCCGTACCCGCCGCGCCGGTGGCGCCCGTCACGGGGCCGTGAGCGGCCGGGTCGTGGACGTGACCGGCGGATCGGTGGGGGTGACGGGGCACCCGCGACCGCCCCGCGTGGTGGGCTCAGCCCGTTTCAGCCCGTTTCAGCCCGTCTCGGCCGGGAGGCGGCCCGCGTCGATCGCGTCGACCAGGGCCCGGTGGTCCCGCTCGTTCTGGTCGGCGTACGCCTCCGCGAACCGCACCAGGGCCCGGTCGAACACGTCCCCCTTCCCGAGGTAGGCGGCGATGGCGATGCGATCCCCGGACCGCGCGTGCGCCCGGGCCAGCGTGGCCCCGCACAGCTCGCCGAAGGCCCGCATGCCGCGCGGCACCATCTTCTCGGCGACCACGATGCCCTTCCAGTCGCGGAGCTGGCGGATGTAGAAGTCCCGGGTCCTGCCGTCGATCCCCTCGACGCGCTCCCAGCCGAGGAAGATGTCGCTGGTCGCCTGCATCAGACGCTGGCCGGCGACCACCCGCTCGCCCTGGTTGTGGTAGAGGCTCGCGCCGACGTACGGGGCCAGCACCGAGACGCCGGCCTCCTTGGCCTGGAGGAACAGCGGGTCGTCGCCGTCCCGGCCGAGCAGCAGGAAGATCCAGCACCGGGTGCCGACGCTGCCGACACCGACGACCTTGCGGGCCGCGTCCACCAGCCGGAATCCGCTGAGCAGGGCCCGCCGGTCGGAGGGGAGGGTGCGCGCGTAACGCTGGACCAGGCCGTGGAACAGCGTCATCAGGGCCGACCGTTCCACATCCGGCAGGAGGTCGGCGATCGGGACGAGCAACGGCGGATCGGCGGCGATCCGCACCCGGCCGTCCACCATCTCGGTGAGCTTGCCGAAGGCCTGCAGGCTGTCGCGGGTGCGCGCCTTCGACATCGCCTCGTCGAGGCCCTGGCGCGCCCGTTTGGACACCCGGCCGACCGCCAGCTCGCGCAGGCGCTGCGAGTCCAGCTGCGCGTACCAGACGTCCAGGTTGCGCATCCCCGCGAACCGCCGCATCGTCTCCCGGTACGAGCGGACCGTCGCGGCGACGATGCCCGCGCGCTCCGTCTCGTCGAACCCGTTCGCCCGGCCCGCGATCACCAGGCTCGACGCCAGCCGCTTCACGTCCCACTCCCAGGGACCGGGCAGTGTCTCGTCGAAGTCGTTGATGTCGAAGACCAGCCGCCGTTCCGGTGACGCGAGCAGCCGGAAGTTCAGCATGTGGGCGTCGCCGCACAGCTGTACCCGGACGCCCGAGTCGGGGGTGCCCGCGAGATCGGACGCCATCAGCGCGGCCGCACCACGGTAGAAGCGGAACGGGGACTCGCTCATCCGCCCGTAGCGGATCGGCACCAGCTCCGGAACCCGCAGCGCCGACTGGGCCTGCAGGATCGCCAGCGGATCGGGCCGGTCCGGGCCCGGCCGGTACTCGCCGTGGGCGGAACGCGGCGTCGGGTGGCGCGCCGCCCGGCCGCCCGCCGCCCGCTCCTCGGGGGTGGCGCGCCGCACCGGGCGCGTCTGGTCGTGGCCCATTCGGTCCTCCCGTCCGACCGGGCCGCGCTCCCGCCCGCCCCGCCCTGCGGGGGAGCATCGGCCTGCCAGGGGAGCGTCGGCCGCCGTCCTCCGATCATCGCCGCCACCGTCCGATCCGGCCCGCTGGGGGAGAGGCGTGGGCCGTCGGCCGGAGGCGCCGGGGCGGTCGGCCGTCGCGGATGCGGGTCAGGTCCGCCGCGGTCCGCGGTCCGCGGTCCGCAGTCGGCGGTGCGCGGTCCGCTGCACCGTGGCCCGCCGGACGGTCGGCGCCCGCGCACAGCCGGTGCCGGCCGTCGCGGGCGCGCCCGCCCCGGCGCGTTGCGATGCGCCCTCCCGCACTCCCTGTACGTGACGGGTCCCAGGTGCTGACATGGACGCGACAACCCGCTGAGGTCCGCACGTGGGGGTGCGAGACCGGAAACGGCGGGCAAGTGGAAGGAAACACCCGTGACCGTACGCACCATGGCCGTCGGCGGCGCAGCCGCGGCACTGCTCGTCATCCCGCTCAGCGGCGTCGCCGCCGGCACGGGCTGGACGACGCCTCCGCCGGACAAGATCGTCATCGACGTGGCCACCGTCAACGGATCCGGCTGCCCGGCCGGCACGGCGGCCGTCGCCGTCTCCCCGGACAACACCGCCTTCACGGTCACCTACAGCAACTACATCGCGCAGGTGGGCGTCGGGTCCAAGCCCACCGACTTCCGCAAGAACTGCCAGCTCAACCTGAACGTCCACGTCCCGCAGGGCTTCACCTACGCGATCGCCTCCGCCGACTACCGCGGCTTCGCCCACCTGGAGAAGGGGGCGACCGGGACGCAGCGCGCCAGCTACTACTTCCAGGGCTCGCCCCAGACCACCTCGCGCAGCCACCAGTTCGCCGGAGCGCTCGACAACAGCTGGCAGGCGACCGACACGGTCGACGTCGAAGCCCTGGTCTGGGCGCCCTGCGGGGAGCTGCGCAACTTCAACATCAACACCGAGCTCCGGGTCGGCGCCGGCACGTCGGACCCGACCAGGACCACCAGCTTCATGACCATGGACTCCATCGACGGCAGCATCAACACCATCTACCACCTCGCCTGGAAGCACTGCCCCTGATCGTGCCCCGATCCGGGGCGTCCGCCCGGCCGCGAAACCGCGCGGCCGGGCGGACGGGCGGTTCGCAGCCGGGAGCCGGGAGCCGGGAGCCGGATGAGCAGGGGCCGGGGCGGGGACCGGGTGGGTCGGCCCGGCTTCCGCAGGCCTGCGCGGGCCCGGTGTGCGACGGTGGATAGCGGGAGCAGTGTTCCCGTCGCGAGAGGAGTGGCCATGTCGTCGAAGCGTCGACGCAAGAAGAAGGCACGGGCGAGGCGCGGGGCGAACCACGGTCGTCGCCCCCAGTGCTGAGTTCCACCCTGTACGTCACCGGCAGCCCGGCGAGGGGCTGCCGGTGGCTCTTGTGCCGCCTCCGGCGCGGTCCGGGAGGCGCGGCCGCTCCCGCCGACCGGCAGGAGGGCCCGCTGGGGGCGGGCGCCCGTTCCGTGCGTCACCGGCCCCCGGTGCCGGGCGTCCCGGGCTGCGCGCCTGAGTGGAACCAGCCATTCCTGAGGGCGGTCTGACTCGACGTCGTCAGGCACCACATTTCCGTAAGACCGTCAGATCGCCGCCCCGGTAGGCATACCGCCCGTCCACCGTCCGGGCCGCCTCGTAGGATTTCGGGCATGACGACGGCACCGTCCCTGGCCTCGGGCCAGCGCTCCCTCGGCGACCCGCAGGTCCGCTATCCGCTGCTCCCCCCGCTGACCCGCGGCTGTCCGCGCACCAGCACCGAGACCGTCTCCTACCCGGTCGAGGTCGACTACGACTATGCGCGCGTGCCCGCCGACTTCCTCACCGCGCGGCCCGCCGGCCCCGGGCTCGACCGCTGGGCGGCGCTGCTGCCGCCGCTGGACGCTCCGGGGCTCGGCGAGGGCGGCACGCCGCTGGTCGGCCTCGGCGGCGGCGTGTACGTCAAGGACGAGTCGCGCAACCCGACCTGGAGCCACAAGGACCGGCTCAACCGCTGCACCGTCAGCGCCGCGCTCGCCACCGGCGCCCCCGGCGTGGTGGTGGCCTCCTCCGGCAACCACGGCGCCTCCGCCGCGGCCTATGCGGCCCGCGCCGGGCTGCGCTGCGTCGTTCTCGCCTCTCCCGACGTGCCGCCGGCCGCCGCCTCCTTCCTGAACGCGTACGGGGCCGTGGTCCTGCCGGTGCCCGTCGAGGCGCGGTGGCCGCTGACCGAGCGCATCGTGGCGGAGTTCGGGCTCTTCCCGGTCAGCAACCTCACCCCCTTCCACACCGGCAGCTCCTTCGGGCCGGAGGGCTACAAGACCGTCGCGTACGAGATCGCCGCCGACCTCGGCGTGCCCGCCGCGGTCTTCGTGCCGACCGGCTACGGCGAACTGCTCTTCGGCGTCGGCAAGGGCTTCGCCGAACTGCACCGTCTCGGCCTCACCGACCGCGTCCCGCGGCTGTTCAGCTGTGAGCCGGCCACCGGAGGGCCGCTCGCCGCCGCCGTCCGCGAGCGGCTTCCCGTCGCCCGGGTCGAGGTCGGGGCCACCGATGCGTACGGCATCGACTGCCCGGTCAGCGGCTACCGCGGTGTCCTGGCCCTGCGCGACAGCGGCGGCCGGCCGCTGCTGCTCGACGACCGGCGGCTGCGCGAGGCCCAGGCCGAACTCGCCGCCCAGGGCCTGTGGGTGGAGCTGTCGGCCGCGGCCGGGCTGGCGGGCCTGCGAGCCCTGGACGAGCCGATCGACGGGCCGGTGGTCTGCGTCTCCACCTCCAGCGGCTTCAAGGACCGCGGTGTCGGCCTCAACCCGCCGGCCCCCGCGGACCCGGCCTGGGACGCCGTCCGCAGCCGCCTGCGCGCCGCGGGCCTCAAGGGCTGACCGGCCACCGCGGCACCGGGACCCGGGCTGACAGGCCTGCGTGGTCAGCCGTGCTGCGCGGCCTTCGGCCCGGCCCCCGGCGGGCGCGTCCCGGTCGGGTGGTGCCGCCGGGTCGGCGGCGACGTGAGCCGGGCGACCAACTGCCGGGCGGCCTCACGTCCGTCGGGGCGGGGCGCCGGCACCCGGGGGCCGGCCAGGTGCCGCGCGGTGAGCGACTTGGCGCGGACCGCGGCCCAGTCCTCAGAGGGCGTTCGATAGGGGATTCCCCCCAACTGTCCGGCTTTGAATGGTGCGGCGCGGAATCGGTTTCAGGATCCCGTAGCGGCCGGGTCCGTGTCCGCGATATTGATCAACCGTGACGGAACGACGCCGGTATCCCTCGGACCTGAAGGACGATCAGTGGGAGCTCATCGAGCCCATGCTGCTGGAGTGGCGACGCACTCGCGCCGAGGGGCGTGAGCCCACGACCGAGCTGCGCGAGGTGGTGAACGCGATCCTCTACGTCGCGCGGACCGGGATCGCCTGGCGCTACCTGCCGCACGACTTCCCGCCCCACACCACCGTCTACGGCTACTTCAGGAATGGGAACGCGACGGCACCACCGAGCAGATCCACGACACGCTCCGTGACCAGCTGCGGGCGAAGAAGGGCCGTCGGATCCTGCCGACAGCGGCGATCATCGACGCCCAGTCGGTGAAGGCCTCGCCGAACGCCCCGGCCGACAGCCAGGGCTACGACGGCGGGAAGCGGGTCAAGGGCCGCAAGCGCCACATCGCCACCGACACCCTCGGCCTGCTCCTGGTCCTGATCGTCACCGCCGCCGGGGTCCAGGACTCCGCCGGTGGCAAGCAGGTCCTGGACACCCTCGCCACCCAGTGGCCCACGGTGATCAAGGCGTGGGTGGACGCCGGCTACAACAACGGCGTCGTCAGGCACGGCGCCGCACTCGACATCGACGTCGAGGTCGTGGCCCGGGACAAGGAACAGAAGGGCTTCGTCGTGCAGCCGATCCGCTGGCGCGTGGAGCAGACCTTCGGGATCATGTCCCGGTACCGGCGCCTCCACCGCGACTACGAGGAACTGCCGGACCGGTCACGCTCGATGATCCAGTGGGCCATGGTGAACTCCATGGCCGACCGCCTGACCGCCAGCCCGGACAGAACCGGACAATACCTCCGCCCGAAACCGCTCGCGGCAGCCTAAATCGGTATCGAACGCCCTCTCAGAGGAACGGCTTGGTGTCCGGCTCGAAGCCGAACGGCTCGGGCAGCGACAGGGGCTGACCGAACGGGACGAGATGCACTTCGGTGTACTCGTCCCGTTGTGGTTTGCCGAAGACGCTGATGACGGACTTCTCTCGGTCGATCAGCGGACAGAGCGGGATGGCGGCTCGCGCGTAGCAGCGGACGTACCACCCGGAGGCGCCTCGGCCCGCCCAAGCCGACAGGCCGGGAGGCCGGAATGCGCGCATGGTCAAGGCTTCCTGCACGCGCTGCAAAGCCGAACCACCCGGAACGCGCCTAGGCTCGCCAATCGGGTCGCACACCGGCCCGGTCGTCATCTCATGGGGGAAGTCTTATGAAGAAGATCCTCACCACCGCCGTGGCAGCGGGCCTGGCGTTGGCTGGTTCCGTGCTGGCCGCACCCACGCCGGCCTCCGCGGCCTCGTGGCACCACATCGAGAGCATAAACAGCAGGTGCCTGGAGGTCGAGAACTCCTCGAAGGCCGACGGCGCCCGCGTGCAGCTCTGGGACTGCAACGGGCAGACCGCGGCCAGCTGGCACCTCGTGCCGACCGACTTCGAGTCGAGCTGGAACTACATCGTCAACGACAGCACCGGAATGTGCCTCGAGATCGAGAACGGCTCGGGCAATGAGGGCGCCCGGGCGCAGCAGTGGACCTGCAACGGACAGGATGCCGCGAAGTGGAACATCTCCTATGTGCAAAACGGCTCCCACGTGATCGAGAACTACGCCAGTCACCTGTTCCTGGAGGTCGAGAACTCCAACAGCTACAACGGCGCCGCTGTGCAGCAGTGGAGCCTGGGGAACCAGCGCGGGGCCCGCTGGAACCTGTGGTGAGCCTGCTCCGCCATCCGTGATCCGCGGCCGTCGTGGCACACCGGCGCCATGACCTCCGGTCAGCGACTGTGCGCCGCGACGGCGGCCAACGATCCCTCTGAGAGGACGTCCTGCGTGAATGCGTAGGACGTCCTCTCAGAGGGCGTTCGATAGGGGATTCCCCCCAACTGTCCGGCTTTGAATGGTGCGGCGCGGAATCGGTTTCAGGATCCCGTAGCGGCCGGGTCCGTGTCCGCGATATTGATCAACCGTGACGGAACGACGCCGGTATCCCTCGGACCTGAAGGACGATCAGTGGGAGCTCATCGAGCCCATGCTGCTGGAGTGGCGACGCACTCGCGCCGAGGGGCGTGAGCCCACGACCGAGCTGCGCGAGGTGGTGAACGCGATCCTCTACGTCGCGCGGACCGGGATCGCCTGGCGCTACCTGCCGCACGACTTCCCGCCCCACACCACCGTCTACGGCTACTTCAGGAATGGGAACGCGACGGCACCACCGAGCAGATCCACGACACGCTCCGTGACCAGCTGCGGGCGAAGAAGGGCCGTCGGATCCTGCCGACAGCGGCGATCATCGACGCCCAGTCGGTGAAGGCCTCGCCGAACGCCCCGGCCGACAGCCAGGGCTACGACGGCGGGAAGCGGGTCAAGGGCCGCAAGCGCCACATCGCCACCGACACCCTCGGCCTGCTCCTGGTCCTGATCGTCACCGCCGCCGGGGTCCAGGACTCCGCCGGTGGCAAGCAGGTCCTGGACACCCTCGCCACCCAGTGGCCCACGGTGATCAAGGCGTGGGTGGACGCCGGCTACAACAACGGCGTCGTCAGGCACGGCGCCGCACTCGACATCGACGTCGAGGTCGTGGCCCGGGACAAGGAACAGAAGGGCTTCGTCGTGCAGCCGATCCGCTGGCGCGTGGAGCAGACCTTCGGGATCATGTCCCGGTACCGGCGCCTCCACCGCGACTACGAGGAACTGCCGGACCGGTCACGCTCGATGATCCAGTGGGCCATGGTGAACTCCATGGCCGACCGCCTGACCGCCAGCCCGGACAGAACCGGACAATACCTCCGCCCGAAACCGCTCGCGGCAGCCTAAATCAGTATCGAACGCCCTCTCACGGCTGACCACGGCGACGTGCCCCTCGACGTGGGCCTTGGCGTCCTTCCAGTCGTCCGGCGGTGCCATCAGGACACGAAGGTCCCGATCGTTCAACCACTCCAGTCCCAGCACCTGGCGGCCGCAGTGGTGCTCGATGAGCGATCGGACGGCGCCGGAGTCCAGGTCCAGGAGAAGGAGCTCGCCCTCGAAGAGGTAGCCGCCGTCGTAGTCGCCCGTCCCCACCGCGAGCACCGGCAGGGTCGGATGTAAGGCCATCGCCTGCACGGGGAAATGCGTCTCCAGGCGCAGACGGCGGCGGGCACGGTCGGTGACATCGAAGACGCCGACGGTCCTGGCCCCGCCGCACTCGTCGGCGCCGGCCACGGCGACCAACTGCCGCCGCCTGGCGGTGACGGCGAGGACCGGCTCGCCGAGCTCGGCGAAGGGGCTGTCACCGGCAGGCCGGTCGACGGGGAGCGAGGTGATACGGAGGATCGTCGCAAGGGCCGGGCCCAAGTGGAAATCGCCGGGCGGCAGTGGCGCGGGGGAGAAGCCGCGGCAGCGACGGACGCCGGGGTGGGCCGCCCTGGCGGCGGACCTGCGTGCCGGGTCTCCCGTCGCTCAGTCGCCGGGGCCGAGGTCCCGGGGGAGATGGGCGACGACGATGGCGACGGCTTCTTCCGGGGTGTCGGTGAGTGCGACGACCTCTCCCCCGCCCCGGACGACGTACTGCCCGTCGCGGTGGGGGTCGACCGAGTACCCGACGCGCTGGTAGGGCTGCTCGACGGTGGCCGAGAACCAGAGCATGAAGTGGCTGGTGACCGGGGTCAGTCGGCGCAGCGCCGGCTGGGCGTGGGCCGCCTCCGCGAGCGCGAGACTGTGGGGGTGACGGTTCCACGAGGGCAGGAAATGGCGGTCGATCAGGTGCCGCCAGGCCAGCTCGACGGGGTCGAGCGGCTCGCGTTCGTGGGCGAGGGCCCAGTCCCTGAACTCGATGAACGGCGCTGCCTGCCTGGTCTCCTGGAGGCCCGCGCCACTCGTCCACGCGGCCGCGGCCCGGACGGCGGCGGCCGGGTCGGCGGTCTGCCCGGCGGCGAGCCAGGCCCCGAGGCCCCGGCAGCGCACCAGGTAGCCGGGTGTGTCGTCGTAGGAACGGACGGCGACCCGGCGGCCGTCGGCGCTGTCGAACTCGGCGGTGAAGTGGTACCTCTCCTCCCACGGCACGGGCAGGCCGATCCCGAGCTCCTCGGCGGTGCGGCAGAGGAAGGCCGTGAGGCTTTCGGTGGTGGCGCGCTCCGGGCAGCGAGACGTGTCCGGGGTGATGCCCGGCGAGGACGAGGTCATGTGATCAGTCTGCCCGGTGCCGGGCCACCCGCGCGGGGCGATCCGCCGACAGCATCCCTGCTCCGGTGCACGCCGGGTGCCCGGCCCGAAGGCCCTCGGTGTGCGATCCCTCCCGAAAGTCTCATTTGTGACACGTGGCTGACGCAGCGTAGGCATGTCCCCTACGGTGACGCCTGCCGTCAACCCGTACACGTCCGAGGGAGCAGCCTATGTCCCGGAGCCGGAAGCTCCACCGCCTCAGCAGCCCTGACACCGACGAGCGTCGCGCGCAGCGCATGCTGTTCCGCCACCTCCGCGACGACACCACCGCGAATCGCGGCCGGATGGCGAAGCGGGTTCGCGAGCTCCAGCTCCTGCTGGCGATGGACCCGGTGGAGTTCGAGCAGCTCATCGCCCGGTTGATGGAGGCGATGGGCATGAAGGTCGAGTTGACGGCCCGGTCGCGGGACGGCGGGGTGGACGTGCGCGGCGTCGACACCGACCCCTTCCGCGGCGGCAACGTGATCGTGCAGGTGAAGCGGTACCGGGACACGGTGACGCCCTCGGCCGTGCGGGACTTGTACGGCACGCTGCAGCACGATCAGGCCGCGACGAAGGCCGTGCTCGTCACGACCAGCAGGTTCGGCCCGAGTTCGCACCAGTTCGTCGCGGGCAAGCCGATCACCCTGATCAACGGCGCCGAGCTGGTCGGCCTGCTCAAGCACCACGGCCTCCACGAGGTGTTCGCGGCCGCCCAGCACGGGGCCGACGGGGCCGACCTGCCCGGGATCGAGGTCGCCGCCGAGCCCGCCCGGCTTCTCCTCCACTGGACCGGTGAGGAGGAGTACGACATCGCCGCGCTGGTGTGCCAGGGGAACAGGGCCCTGTCGGACGAGCACCTGGTGTTCTACAACAACGCTTCGACGCCCGATGGTTCGGTGCGGCTGGTCACCGGCTACGGCGACGCCAACGCCTGCCTCATGGTCGACTTCGAGGCGCTGCCCGCCGCCGCGGACCGGCTCGTGATCGTTGCCGCGGCCGACACCGAGAACCACCCCGCGGCGACCATGGCGGGGTTCGCCGGGCCGGCGCTGATCCTGGAAGCCGGCGCCGACCAGGACCCGGCCGTGGCGCACCTGGCCGACGGTGCGGTGGCCAACACCGCGATGCGTCTGGGCCGGTTCGACCGCGACACCGCCGGGGACTGGGACTTCACGCCCGCCCTCGCCGGTTACCCGGGCGGACTGCGGCAGGCCGTCGTCGCCTACGGCCTGGAGGTCGACGAGGCGTAGGGGACCGGCACCCGCGAGGGCGTCGGCCCGGTCGCCTTGATGGCTGGGGGCGGAAGCGCGGCAGCGCCGACCGCACGCCCGTACCCCCGCGGGGCCGGGGAGACCGGCCACCGCGCGGGTACGGGGCGCAGGGCGTCAGTCGGCCAGGTTGACCGGGCGGTAGGCGTGGTAGCCGTCACCGGACTTCAGGCCGTAGCTGTGCGTGGTGTGGCGGGTGCCCACCTTGCCGGCCTGCTCGTAGGAGCGGTAGGAGTTGTGCTTGCCGTCCACCCAGCCGTCGAAGATGACGACGTGCCGGTGGTTGGAGTCGCTGCTGTTGGCCTTGATGACGAGGTCGCCCTGGCGCAGCTCGGACATCGCGATGGGCTTGGTCCAGCCGTCGTTCTTCAGCGACACCGTGTTCGGGCCCGACTTGGGGAGCTTGAGGGCCATCGAGGCGTAGCCGGAGCAGTCCTGACGGTAGCCGTCCTTCCAGTTCTTCTTCTGGCTGTAGGGCACGGGCTTGCCCGCGTTGTCGGTGAGCCAGATCTTGGCCCGCCGGATCTCCTCGGCGCGGGTGATCTTCGGCGCGGAGGCGCGCAGGTCGGCGTCGGTCCCGGCATCGGTGGCCTCGCCGCCGACCGCCTCGGCATCGGCCGAGGCGGCTGCGTCGTCGGCCGTGTCGGTGACGGCGGCGGCCGGCAGGGAGCCGGTCGGCAGCGCGGCGGCGGGCCCGGTGAGCACGAGCGAGCCGAGGACGGCGGCGGCGAGGGCGGTAATGGTCGAGCGGCGGATGTTCTTCACGGGTGCTGCCTCCTGTGGCATGCGGTGAGGGAAGAGGGTGGAGAGGGGAGTCGTGGGCGGTCTCAGCCCAGGTGGGCGAGGCGGCGCAGGGCGGCCCGGTCGGCGTGGAAGACGCTGGCGTCGACCTTGCCGGGGGTGCCGGGGACGGACGCGTGGTCGGTGTACTGCCAGAAGTCCCACCCGGTGGCGCCGGGCAGGGGCTGGGGCGGGGTGTCGCCGTAGCGGGCGAGCCAGACCGGGTAGCCGCTCAGCTCCTTCGTCCCGCCGAGGCAGTCGTCCACGAAGCCCTTGCGGGTGTAGACGATCGGGGCGGCGCCGGTGACCTTCCGGACCTGCTGGAGGAAGGCTTGCACCTGGCCGAGCTGGAGCCGGTGCCCCGCCTTGTCGCACTGCTCGAGGTCCAGCACCGGCGGGAGCTCGCCCGGCTTGGTGCCGGTGAAGCCCTCGTGGTGCAGCACGTCGAGGAAGTGGTCGGCCTGGGCGGAGCCGTCCTCGTCGGCGGTGAAGTAGTGGTAGCCGGTGCGGATGAGGTCCACCGAACGCGCGCCGGCGAGGTCCCGGGCGAACCAGCCGTCGGTGAAGCCGGTGCCCTGGGTGGCCTTGAGCATCACGAAGGACTGGCCGCTGCGGGCGATCGCCGGCCAGTCGAAGGCCTGCTTCTCCTCCGGTCCGTGGTCGCCGTGGTAGCTGTCGATGCCGCGCACGGTGTAGGCGTCCGGGCGGGCGCCGGCGGCCCCGGCGGGCGGCGCCGGCAGCAGGGCCGCCGCGCCCACGGCGGCCACCACGGCGGCGGCGACGGCGGTCACCCCGATCGCGTGCCGGAACGTGCCACCGGGCGTGCCACCGGACGCTGCGGACGTGCCACCGGCCGTCGGGCCGGCCGCCGTACGAGCCGCTGACGTACGAGCCGCCGCCGTCGCGCGGAGTGCGGCGCGGGAGGTCGGGCGGGATCGGAGCTTCACGTCGGGTTCTCCTCTGCTGCGGTTCACGGGTGGTGACGGATCGTCCGGAACCGACGGTGTGTCGGCCGGCGGTCCGCTGCCCGGTGAGAGCTTGGCCCGGGAACGGCGATGCTCGCACCTGTTGCCTGTTGTCGGCCGGGCAGGACATCCCGACAACCCCTCTGACCTGCCCGAATCACTCCTCCGAGGGGATTGCCCGACACCGCGTGACCAGGGCCGCACCGGCTCGTTGACCGATCGGGACCGAACGGATCGGGGGCTGACGGTGAGCACGGAGAGCGACGTGACCGGCCCGGACCCGACGCCGGAACGGGCGCCGGAGCCGGACGGGGCGGGATTCGGGGCGGTCCTGCGCACGCTGCGCCGCGGGGCCGGTCTCTCCCAGGCGGAGCTCGCCGGTCGCGTGCACTACGACAAGAGCCACATCAGCAAGGTGGAGAACGGAGACAAGCCGGCGACCGCCGATTTCGCCCGCGCGTGCGACCGTGCGCTGCGGGCCGGCGGCTCGCTGGTCGAGCTGGCGACGCGCGGGCAGTGCCCGTACCCGGGGCTCGCCTCCTTCAGGGCTGAGGACGAACGCTGGTTCCACGGCCGCGACCGGGCCCGCGCCGCCCTGCTCGGTCTGCTCGCCGAGCGCTCGGCGGACCGCGGCGGGCCCGTGCTGGTCGTCGGACCGTCCGGCGCCGGCAAGTCCTCACTGCTGCGGGCCGGCCTGATGCCTGCTCTGCGGCGCGCCGGCCTGGCCGGGCTGGGACCCGCCCCGGCGGCCGTCATCACCCCGACCGGCCGCCCGCTCGACCGCCTCGCGAGCCTCGCCGACGGCCAGGACGCGGTGTGGATCGTCGACCAGGCCGAGGAGCTGTTCACCCTCTGCACCGACCCCGAGGAGCGGCGGGCGTTCCTGGACGCCCTCTGCCGGGAGGCCGGCCCCGGGGGCGGCCGGCTGGTGGTCCTGGGTGTCCGGGCGGACCTCTACGGGCACTGCCTGGCGCACGACGGCCTGCTGCGGGCCGTCCGGCGCGGCCAGCTGGCGCTCGGTCCGATGAGCGCCGCCGAGGTGGCCGAGGCGATCACCGGCCCGGCCCGCACCGCCCGACTGGAGCTCGAACCCGGTCTGCTGGAGCTGATGTCGACCGACCTCGGGCTGGAGGGGGGCGGCACCTCGGGCGCCTACGACCCGGGCGCGCTGCCGCTGCTCGCCCACACCCTGCGCGCGGTCTGGCAGCAGCGCTCCGGCCGCTCGCTGACACTGGCCGGCTACCGGGCCATCGGCGGGCTGCACGGGTCGGTCGCGGCGACGGCGGAGCGCGCCTGGGCACGGCTGGACGACGACGAGGCGCGGGCCACCGCCCGCCGGGTGCTGCTCCGGATGGTCCACCTCGGGCCGGACGGCCGGACCTCGCGCCGCCGGGTGACGCGCGCGGCCCTGGCCGGCGCCCTGTCCGACGCCTGCGTGCCGGCCCAGTACCCACCGGCCCAGTACCCGCCGGCCTCGCGCCCGCCGGCCGCCCAGCCACCGGCCACGCATCAACCAGCCACGCATCAACCCCTCACGCCCGCAGCGGACGACCGGGTGCTGAGCCACGTGCTGGCCTCCTTCGCCGCCGACCGGCTGCTCACCGTCGACGCGAGCGGCGTGACGCTCTCCCACGAGGCGCTGCTGCGCGCCTGGCCGCGCCTGTGCGGCTGGGTCGAGGAGGGCCGGGCCGGCCTGCGCCTGCACCAGCAGCTCACCCAGGACGCGGAGCACTGGGCCGCGGCGGGCCGCGAGACGGCGCTGCTCTACCGGGGGAGCCGGCTGGAGCTGGCCCGGGAGTGGGCCGCGGAGCCCGCCGGCGAGGAACTGCTCACCCGGGTGGAGCGGGACTTCCTGGCGGCGGCGACGGCCCGGGCGGAGCACGAGCGGACGGCCGAGCGGCGCCGGGTGCGGACGCTGCGCCGGCTGGTGGCGGGGCTGGCCCTGTTGCTGGTGTCGGCGCTGCTGGCGGCCGGGTCCGCCTGGCAGCAGCGGGACCGCGCGACCACGGCCAACCGGACCAACCTCGCCCGTGCCCTGCTCTCCGAGGCGCAGCGCAACGCGGCCCAGGACCCGTACGCGGCGATGCTGGCGTCGGTCGAGGCCCGCCGGACGGCACGGTCCGGTGTCACGGGCCTGGAGCAGGCGGCCGACGACGCGGTGCTGAGCACCCAGTCGCAGTACCTGACGGGGCGGATCCCGGGGTTCGCCTGGGGCGTCAACGCGCTCGCTCTCAGCCCCGACGGGCGGTTGGTGGCCACCGGTGACTCCCAGGGGCAGGTGGCGCTCTGGGACACGCACACGACGGCCCTGGTGGCCGAGCTGCAGGACCACACCCTGGGCAAGCCGGTGCAGGACGTGGAGTTCAGCCCCGACGGCTCGCTGCTCGTCGCCGCGATCACCCGGGAGCCGAGCAGGCGGATCGTGCTCTGGCGGGTCGCCGACCGGCAGGAGCTGCCCTCGCCGGTGATGCCGCCGAGCACCACCGGGAGGTCCTCGGTGGCCAAGCGGCTCGCGTTCAGCCGGGACGGCGCGTTGCTGGCGGCGGGCAGCAGCGACGGCGACCTGCCGGGGCGGGTCTGGGTCTGGCGCACGGACGCCGGCGCGGCGCCTCCGGTACGGACGCTGACCGTCCACACCGGGGTCGTCCAGGGGCTGGGTTTCGGCCCCGGCCACCTGCTGGCCTCGGTGTCGACCGAGGGCGTCGTCCTGGTACGGGACCTCGACGCGCCGCCGGTCGGAGGCGGCCAGGAGGCACCGGCGGTGTTCGCCGGGCGGGCCACCGCGCCCCGTTCACTGGCCTTCGCGGCGGACGGCCGGCTGCTGGCGGTCGGCAGCGAGTACGGCGGCATCCGGCTCTGGCGCCCGCCGTCCGGCGGTCCCGCGTCGTCCGGCGGTCCCGCGTCGTCCGACGGTGCCCCGCCGTCCGGCGGCTCTTCCACCAGCCCCTCCGCCGACCCCTCCACGCCGCCGTCTGCCGACTCGTCCGAATCCCCGTCCGAAGCCGCCTCCGAAGCCCCGGCCGCGAGCGTGTCCGCCGCCCCGCCCGCCGGCCCCGACTGGTCCGTCACCGACCTGACGCCCGCCCACCTCGGCTCGGTCAACGCGCTGGCCCTCACCCCGGACGGGTCCACCCTGCTCTCGGCGGGCGCCGACCAGTCCACCCGGGTCTGGGACCTCCCCACCGGCCGGGTCACGGCGGAGCTGCGCGGTCACCCGACCTTCGTCCTCGGCGTCGCGGCCGGCGGCGACAACCGGACGGTCGTCACCTCGGCCGGCATCAGCTCCCCGCCCGGCAGCATCCTGATCTGGGACCTGCGCCGTGGCACCGACCTCGCCCCCGGCCCGGACCGCCCCCGCGTGACGGCGGTCGCCGCGGCCGGCGACCGCGCGGCGGTGGGCACGGCCGACGGGCGGATCGCACTCTGGGACGTCGCGGGCGCCACGCCGCGTGCGGTGGCGGTCTCCCCGGCCAGCGGACGGGCCGTCACCGGGCTGGCCTTCGACCGGGGCGGCCGCACGCTGGCAGCCGCGTTCGCGGGCGGCACCGTCCGGCTGGCCCGCGCCCGGGACGGCGTGCAGTCGGCCGTCACCGACGTGGGCGCCGAGCCGACGGCGGTGGCGCTCAGCCCCGACGGCACGGTGCTGGCGGTGGGGACGGAGAACGGGCGGCTGCTCACCGGTGCCCCGGACGGCTCACCGCTGCGGGCCCGCCCGCACACCCCCGGCGGCCCGGTGCACGCGCTGGCGTTCCTCGGGGACGGCGCCGAACTGGCCTTCGTGTGCGAGTCGCAGGCGGTCTGGCTGCTCACGGTCGCCGACCCGTCCGCGGATGCCCGGGCGAGCACCATGAAGCACCTGGACCACATCCGCCACCTGGCCGTCAGCCCGGACGGCCGCCGCCTGGCCACGGCCGGGAACGACCGCGTCGTCCTGGTCTGGGACGCCCGCACGGGCAAGCGCCCGGCCGGCGAAGCCCACGCGGACGCCGATCCCGGCGGCGACGCCCGCACCGTGGGCTCCGACACCGTCCGGGCCCTCGCGTTCGCACCGGACGGCAGCGCCGTCGCGGACGTCGGCCGTCAGGGTGTGCTGCGCCGGTGGGGGCTGACCGCCGCGGCTCCGACCGCCACCCTCACCGGCCCGGGGCAACCGCTCAACGGGCTCGCGTTCCTGCCCGACGGCCGCGTCCTGGCCGCGGGCGACAACGGCGCGGCGCCGCTCTGGAGCCTCGACCCGGCCAGGGTCGCCCGCGAGGCCTGCGTGGCCCTGCGCCCGCCCGTCCCCAGGCGTGACTGGCTCCGCCTGGCCCCCGGTGCCCCCTACCGCCCCGGCTGCCCCTGACGGTGTGCCCCGGAGCCGTCCGGTGGGGGGAGGGCACACCGGCAGTGGGCGCGCCGACCGGCCCCGCCTCCTCGGACCGGCCATGCCTGCGGCCGTTTGAGTGTGGGTCGGCCGCGCGCGCGTGTGCGGCGGTCGGGTGACGGCCCTCCTGGGCGAGCATCGCGACAGCGAATGACCTGAACGGTCATTCGTGGCCGTGGACGGTGAGGAACCATGCCGCGGCCCCTGTCGAGCGAAGGGAACCGACGCATGAGGGCATGGCAACGAGCCATGGCGGTGAGTGCACTGGTCACACTGGTCGCCATGGCGCAGCCGGGGACGGCAGTCGCGGGCGAGCCGGGCGGCGGCGGGGACCACGGGAGTCACGGCGCGACGCCGTGCGCACCGGGCGTCCGCGTCGGCCCGAGCGGTGCGGACTTCTACGAGCCGCCGTCGCCGCTCCCGAAGGGCCGCCACGGCGACGTCATCTGGGCACACCGGGTGCCCGCGCCCGAGCACGCCCACGCCTGCCGGGTCCTCTACCTGTCCACCCTGCACGACGGCACGCCGGCCGCCGTGTCCGGCCTGGTGATCTGGCCGGACGGCCCGGCGCCGCGCGGCGGCCGTGACGTGGTGGCCTGGGCGCACGGCACGGTCGGCGGGCCCCGCCAGTGCGCACCCTCGTCGGTGCCGGACCCCGCGGTCGACCTCGTCGACTACTTCACCTACCAGAGCCCTTACCCGATCGACGTGGGCGTCCCCGCGCTGACGGACTTCCTCGACGCCGGGAACGTCGTGGTGGCGACGGACTACCAGGGTCTGGGAACGCCGGGCGTGCACCAGTACGTGGTCGGCGCGACGGAGACCCGCAACGTCCTGGACTCGGTTCTGGCGGCCCGCCGGATCCCGGCGGTGCAGGCCGGCCGGGACCTGGCCGTGCTGGGCTGGTCGCAGGGCGGGGGTGCGGGGCTGTTCATCGGCGAGGACATCCGGAAGTACACGCCGGACCTGAACCTGGTCGGGGTCGCGGCGTTGGCCCCGGCCGCCGACCTCGGACCGGAGCTTGACGGGCTGGTGCTGCCCGGCCCGCGCAGCGACAGCTCGGAGTCGCACAACGCGGCGCTGCGGGTCAACGTCTACCGCGGCTTCCTCGCGGCCTACCCCGAGCTGAAGGCCCCGGAGGTGCTGCAGCCGGCCGGCCTTCAGGCGCTGGAGGGCGACGGGGTGGCCTGCATCGAGCACTTCGCCGACGTGATCCAGAACAACGTCGGCGACGCCCACCAGCTGCACACCCTGTTCCAGCCGATCCGGGACGTGCCGCAGACGTGGCGCAAGCGCTTCTACGAGAACACCCAGGGCTACGAGACCAGCGTCGCGCCACTGCTGGTGATGCAGGGCACCGCGGACACCGTCATCAACCCGCACTCCACCGCCCAGTACATCCGGCGCGCCTGCGGTTTCAGCGAGCCGGTCGAGTACACCACGTACGAGGGTGCCGGCCACAACACCATTCCCTTCGTCGCGCAGCAGGAGTACCTGGGCTGGATCGCCGACCGCTTCGCCGGCCGTCCGGCACCGTCCAACTGCTGACCCGCCGCACCAGGTGAACCCTGCTGCTCGCCGGGCCGCACGGACTCCGCACTCCGCGGCGCCGTGCGGCCCGAGGCCCCGTCCGTACGGGGAGACCATGCGCCTGCGCCACCCGGACGGCGGTACCGCCCACCTCGCCTCCTGCACCAACGTCCACCCCGCCCGGGCCCCGGCCGCAGGCTCGCGTCCGTGACGACGTCAGCGGTGGCGGCCGGCCCGGCGGAGGCGGTGCAGGGCGGTCTCGGCGGCGTTGGCGCCGCACATGCCGTGGACCCCGGGGCCGGGCGGGGTGGCGGCGGAGCAGAGGTAGTGGCCGGGGACGCCGGTGTCGTAGGGGCGGAGGGTGATGCGGGGGCCGAACAGCAGCTGGGGGATGTCCTTGGCCCCGGTCATGATGTCCCCGCCGACGAAGTTCGGGTTGTCGGCGGCGAAGTCGGAGGTGGTGCGGACGGAGCGGCCGATGACGCGCTCCCGGAACCCGGGGGCGAAGCGCTCGATCTGCGCCGTGACGGCCTCGGTGGCGTCACCGGTGTAGCCGTGCGGCACGTGCGCGTAGCTCCAGACGGGGTGGACGTCGCCGACGGAGCGTTGCGGGTCGGCCAGGTACTGCTGGCCGACGAGGACGAACGGCCGCTGCGGCATGCGCCCGGCGGCGATCTCCCGTTCGGTGGCGGCGACCTCCTCGAAGGTGCCGCCGAGGTGGACGATGCCGGCCCGCCGCGCCGGCTCGGCGGTCCACGGGACGCCGCCGGCCACAGCGAAGTCGACCTTGAAGGCGCCCGGTCCGTGCCGGAACCGGCGGTAGGCGCGGGCGACGCGGGGCGGCAGCCGGTCGCCGAGGATGCCGGCCACGGCGCTCGGCGCGAGGTCGAACATCGTGATGTCCGCGGGCGGGAGCTCGGCGGCCGAGCGGATCCGCCGGCCCGTTTCGATCGTGCCGCCCAGGTCGGTGAGCAGCGCGGCCAGCGCCCGGCTGATCGAGCGCGATCCTCCGGCGGCCACGGCCCAGCCGTACCGGTGGCCGGCCGCCAGGATGCCGAGACCGACGCCGGAACTGAGCGGACGCTCCAGCGGCTGGTAGGCGTGGGCCGCCACACCGCCGAACAGCGCACGGGCCTGGTCACCGGTGAACGCGCGTGCCAGGACCGTGGCCGGCAGCAGGGCCGGGGCGCCGAAGCGGGCCAGCCGCAGCGGGTGGCGGGGGAGGCGCAGCAGCGGGCGCATGATGTCCTCGGCGAGCTCGGCGTAGGCCGCGGCGGGTGCCGCGAACAGCCGGCGCCAGCGCGCACCGTCCGCGCCGAGCCCTTCCGCGGTCTCGTCGACGGAACGGTGCAGGACCCCGGCGGTGCCGTCGTCGAGAGGGTGGACGCAGTCGATCTCGGGCAGGCACCACCGGAGCCCGTAGCGGTGCAGGCCGAGGCCGCGCAGGAAGGCCGAGCCGACGGTGATCAGGTGGACGGCGGAGCAGTGGTCGTGCAGGAGTCCCGGAAGGATCGCCTCGCCGCTTCGGGCGCCGCCGCCGATCTCGTCGGCGGCCTCCAGGACGGTCACACGGACACCGGCCCGGGCGAGCCGGACGGCGGCGGCCAGCCCGTTCGGGCCGGCTCCGACGACGACGGCGGTGGTCTCGCCCGCCCGAGCGGCGCGTGACCGCCGGCCACGCCCGTCACCTGCTCCAGGAGTGCTGTCCACGGCACCAGTCTCCCGTGCGGGACCGGCCGAGGCCCGTGCACCACGGCGAGGACGGCCGACGCGGCGGGGCGGCGACGGGCGCGGTGCGTCGTGCACCTGCCGTCGGACGGGCGGCATCCGGGGCGTCCTGTGCCCGGCCGCGCAGACCGACTCCGGGAGCCGTTCCGAGCCGTGCCGTGCGACCGGCGGCGTCAGCCCAGCCCGCCCGCCCAGTCGGACAGGAGAGCGAAGTCGTCGGCGGTGAGGCCGGTCCGGCGATCCACCCGGTGCAGGAGGGCCGGACCGTCGTGGTGAGCCCGTGCCCAGGCCCGGTCCGCGTCGGTGATCTCGTCGTCGACCCAGGCGAACGGGCGCCCCCGCGCCCACGCGACGATCTCCGGTGTCTTCCAGAACACCCCGTCCGTCGGCTGGGGCTTCGGCTCGGACCAGGCGATGAACGGCAGGGCGGACAGCCCCAGCAGGGGCGCGATGAAGGTGTTGGCCTCCTCCTCCCAGGTCGTCGCCCAGACCAGGTCGAAGGGGAGCGCGGACAGGGCCGCCCCGTGGTCGGGGTTGAGCCAGACCCGAAGTGGCTTGACCGGCCTGTGCGGCAGCCCCCAGGTGTTGAGACGATGCCGCTCGGCGGCCTCCCACCGCGGCGTCAGCAGTCGGTGCGTCTCGTAGCCCTCTGGCCGCCTGTACGGCTTCGCCGCATACGGATTCAGTGGTCCGTCGACATCCACCAACAGCACCGGCCGCACCGGCCCACCCCCCCCGAGATCGTCCCCGCACGCTACCGGGCGGTGCCCCGCAGCCCAACCGCATTTCCCTCCCAGAGCCCGCGCCCCTGCGGCCGTGGAGGAGTGAGAAGACCGGGCGGGTCGTTCATGGCACCGGGACCGGCCGGGCCGCCCCGCGCGAGCGGTGCCGTCGTCAGGCCTCGGTAGTCTTGCGGGCACCGTGGTGGCCGGTCGGCCCGGGAGCCGGGTGTGGGGGGAGCGGTGGTCGTGCGAGGACGGGCGGAGGACGGGGCCGAACAGCCTTCGACGGAGGAGGAGTTGTCGCTGTACGAGCTGGCCTGGCTGGCGGGCGGCGGCTGGCGGGTCGCCGAGACGGCGCTGCTGCGGATGATCCTCACCAACCGGCTGGAGATGGACCGCAACGGGATGCTGCGGGTCATCCGGCCCCGGCCCCGGGACGAGGTCGAGGCCGTTCTGCTGGCGGCGATCGGCCCGTCCGGTACCGCCTTGATCGGCGCGCCACGGGCCGCGTTCGGTTCCAGCGCGCCGGCGGACGGGCTGGAGACGGGGCTGCGGGCCCGGGGTCTGCTGGTGGGCGGTCTCGGTCCGGCGCAGGCCCGGCGTCCGCGGCGGGTACTGGCCGGGTGCGTGGTCCCCGTCCTGGTCACCGTCGTATCGACCGCTGTCGCCGTCCTCGCCGCCCGGGCGGCCGTGGCCGTGCTCGGCGTGGACGCGGGCGCGGCGGTGGTACTGGGCGGGATCGCCGCACTGGTGGTGGCCGCGCCGTCGGCCCGCCGTCGGCGGCGGCAGGAGAGCGAGGGGAGCAGGGAGAGCGAGGACTACCAGCGCCCGGCCGACCGTGCCCGCCCACTGCTCGCCGCGCTGGAGGCCGGGGAGGCGGTCCCGCCGGGTTGGCGGCTGGCGGAGGACGTGCTCGCCCCGGTGGGGCGGACGTCGTGGAGTGCGGTCGCCGTGGTCGGTGTCGACGCACTGGGGAGGGACCGGCTCACCGGCGCCGTCCGCGGGCGCCAGGCGCTGCCCGGCCGCCGTCGCCGGCCGCGGGCCACCCGGGCCGAGGACGCCGACGCCGCCGGTGGGCCGGACGGGCGCGGCGCCGGGGCCATGCGCCAGGGCCCGGACATGACGTGAGCCGATCTGACGCGGCCTTACCCGACGCGGCCTGACCAGGCCCGCCGGTCCGGCGGGCCCATCCCGCGGAATCCCCTGCGCCGTGGGCCGGCCTGGTGCGAGAGTGGTCGTCGTGCACGAACAGGACACCGAAACCACCGAGCCGACCGTCCCTCAGCTGGTCGAACAGCGCTGGGGGAGCGCCCTCCCGGCCGAGGGCCTGCTGCTGCGCTTCACGGAACCGGGCTGGAGCTACCAGGAGCAGGTGCCCCGCCCGTGCCCCGACTGCGGCGAGCCGTTGCACTCGCTGCGCCGCCCGTACGAGGCGGGCGGACGCCAGTACCGGTACGTGGCCGTGGTCTGCCCGGCCTGCCCGCGCGCCTACACCCTCGCCGAGCTGGGTGTGAAGACCTACGACAAGCTGCTGCGCCCGGCCGCGCCGGCGTCCGACCCGGTGCCCGCCCAGCGGACCGTGACCGTGCGCACCGCCGCCCGGATCATGGCGGGACTGGAGCCCTGCGACCTCCCGGAGGGGACGGGACCGGGAGTGACCGTCACGCCGATCACGGGGTGGCGCCCGCCCGGCGCCACGGCCCGCCCCACGCCCGCCCCCGACTGGCCCGAGGACCTCCCCAGGCCCACGCAGCCGGAGACCCGGGCGCTCTGGTGGGGCAAGGTCACCGACCCCGCCCGGCCGCTTCCCGAGGCCGCCCTGCGCGCCGCCGACGACGCCCGGGTCATCCTCCCGGCCGGCGAGGACTTCGACGCGCTGGGCCGCGAACTGACCGCCCTCGGCGCGCAGGTGCGCCGCGCCGCGCACTGGGCCGAGGCCGAGCACGTGGCCACCGTGTCGGACCTCGGCGGGCGCACCGACCTGGTGGCCTGGCCGGCCGGCAGCGTCACCCCGGCCGCGGGCCCCGCCGCCCACGCGGCCCGGGACGCCTTCGCCGCCCAGTGGGACGCCCTGGACGACCTGCCCGCCGACGACGTGGACGCGTTCGTACCGGTCCAGGCGCTGGTGCCCGAGGCGTGGGCCGGGCTGCTGCCGCACCCCACCTTCAACCCGGTCCAGGCCGCCGCCGTCCCGGCCCTGCTGGACGGCGACGAGCACGTCATGGTGGTCGCCCCCACCGGGGCCGGCAAGACCGCGATCGGCGTGGTCGCCGCGCTCACCGCCTGCGAACGCGGCCGCAAGGCCGCCTGGCTGGTCCCGCAGCGCTCGCTGACCGACGAGCTCGACCGCGACCTCGACGCCTGGCGCCGGGCCGGGCGCCGCGTGGTCCGGCTGACCGGTGAGGCGGCGGTGGACACCGACCTGATCCGCGAGGCCGACCTCTGGGTGGCCACCACCGAGAAGTTCGAGGCGATCTGCCGCACCAGCTCACTGCGTGCCGCGCTCGCCGAGGTCGGCTGCCTGGTCGTCGACGAGATCCACCTGCTGGGCGACCCCACCCGCGGCCCGGTCCTGGAGGCCCTGCTCGCCCGGGTGCGGGAGGACGCCGCCCGGGTGCGGATCGTCGGCCTGTCCGCCACCGTGGCCAACGCCGAGGAGACCGCAGCCTGGCTGAACGCCCGTCTGATCCGCTCGCCCTGGCGGCCCACCCGGCTGACCTGGCAGCTGCCCGCGCTGCCCCCGGACGCGGACGCCCCCGACTGGGCGACCCGCAATCAGACCCGTACCCGGGAGGCCGTCCGGCTGGCCCGCCGGCACGGCGCGGACGGCGGCAGCGTGCTGGTGTTCTGCGGCAGCAAACGCTCGGTGCGCACCACCGCGCTCGCCCTGGCGCACGACCGCGGCGTCGACACGGCCGGCGTCGATGCGGACGACGTCGACCTGGTGGAGCGCCTGTGCAGCAAGGCCGGAGTGCAACTGCACTACCGTGACTGGCCGTTCAAGCGCGAGGCCGAACACGCCTTCCGCACCCGCGGGGCCGACGTCCTGGTGGCCACCTCCACCGTCGCCGCGGGCGTCAACCTGCCCGCCCGGGCCGTGATCGTGCGGGACACCCAGATCGGCCTGGACCGGATCGAGGTGTCCATGGTCCAGCAGATGTTCGGCCGGGCAGGCCGGATCGGTGCCGGCGAACGCGAAGGCTTCGCCCATCTGCTCACCGCCCCTGGCGAGCGCCACCACTGGCAGGCCCGGCTGGCCGCCGGGTACACCGTCACCTCCCGCATCCGCGACCGGCTCTCCGACCACCTGCTCGCCGAGGCCGTGCAGGGCCGGATCGCCACCCTCGCCCAGGCCGAACAGTGGTGGACCCGCACCTTCGCCTTCCACCAGGGCCAGCACCCCTTCGACCCGCTGTACGACGCCACCGAGTTCCTCACCGCCACCGGTTACCTCCGCCGCGCCGAGGGCGCCGAGACAGCCGAGACAGCCGAGGGCGACGCCGGGCTGGCGGCCACCGAACTCGGCAAGCTCACCAGCCGGTTCATGGTCGAGGCCGAACTCGCCGCCGCCCTCGCCGAGGCCGCCCACGCGCTGCCCGTCCCGGACGACCCGGACACCGCCGAGGACGCCCTCATCGCCATTCTGGCCACCCGTTTGCCCGCCCTCGAACAGGCCCCCTTCACCGAGCGGGCCAAGCGGGCACTGTTCCAGGTGCTGCGCACCGCGGGCCGCCCCGACGCCCCCGAGCAGCCTGGCGATGAGGCGGCGGAGGACGCCAAGCCCGTGGCCGGCGACCTCGCCCGCGCCGTCCTGCTGCTGGTCGCCCACAGCCCCCAGGCGTTCCGCGGCCGCAGCGCCTACGTCCTGGGCATCCCCACCGACTCGATGACGCCCGTGCTGGAGGAGGCGCAGCGCTACCTCGCCTGGCTCGGCGCCCAGGGCCACCTCGGCACCGTCCACCCGTGGATCGCCACCGTCGCCGCCGACCTCGCCCAGCGCATCCGCTGGCGCACCCTCGGACCGCGCCGCGGCGCCGGCCGGCTGCTCTGGATGTGCGAGCAGATGGCCACCCCCGCCCACACCACCGCCCTCGTCCCGGCCATGTGGAAGGCGGCCCGGGCCCGCGGCCTCGACTCCCCGGACTGGTCCGGCACCACGCCGCCCAGCAGCTGCCGGCTGTCCGCCGGGGACTACCAGGGGCTGCTGGCCGCCCGTGCGACCCGCACGACGATCACCCTGCACGCCGGCCACGCGGAGGTGCACGCCCCGCGCGGTGCCACCGTCCTCACCTGGAACGGCGCCGCGACCGCCCGTCACACCGGCACCGGCACGACCGTCGATCTCACGTACCCTGCTCCCGCTCCGGACGACCCGGCCGCCGGTCGCACCGGAGCCGCCGTCTTCACCCGCGGTGACCACACCGCGGGTGGCTGGGCCGCTGCCTACCGCACCATCAGTTGATGGAAGGTCAGGAGCGGGGAGGCGCCGGCCGAGTACCCAGCCCGGACGTCGCCCGGATGCCGCGCGGACGCGGTTCGGTCCCGACGGGCGCGGGCCGGCCCCGACGGCCTCAGTGGGTTGCCCGGGCCACCACGCCGACCAGGTGGACGATCGCCTGGCCCCACGGTGTGGCGGCGATGAGGACGCCGAACACGGTACAGAGGAGTGCGGTGAACTTCTCGTCGGCCCGGGAGCGGGCCTCGGTCCGGCGGCCCAGTCGGATGAGGATGATGATGGCGAGGGCCGCCGATGCGCTGACGGTCAAAGGAAGGTCCCCGTTCCTGAGAGCTGTCTGACGTGGTGTCCGGTCCGGTGGTGGGCTCCGGCCGCGGCCGGTCCGCGGGGCCGAGGCGTGGCGTGGCGTACGGGGGCTGGTCAGTGGCCCCGGCCGGACCGCGGTGCCGGGATGCGGGGCAGGAGCTCCCACAGCGGGCGGCCGTCGGCGGCCCAGCGGCCGAGGAGTTCGCGGTCGACCAGGACGACGTCCTGCTCGCGGCCCCACTTCACCGCCGGGGCGGTGAACTTGCCGTTGGTGACGACGACGGGCACCTCGGCCCGGTGCACCCGTTCATTGGTGCCGACCAGCGCGTACAGCACGCCGACCCCGACCGCCGCGCCGTGGGCCGGGTCCTGTTTGTGCTTGCACTGCAGCACCCAGCGGCGGCCCGTCGGGTCCGTCGCCAGGACGTCCGCACTCTGGTCGCCGCCGCCGCCGACCTGCTCCGCACGGCACCCGTCGCGACGCATCAAGTCCCGTACGGCGAACTCGAAGGCCCGGTGCCCCATGTGGTCCAGGCCGCCGGGCCCGGTCAGCGCGAGCCGCAGCCGGCGCTGCCGCTCGCGCGCCGCGGCCTCCCGGGCCCGGCGGCTCCGGGCCGCCACCACGGCGATGGCCGCGCCGGCCGTGAGCAGGACCACCAGCACCCACCAGTGCGCGAACAGCCACCGGAGCAACGCCAGGACGAGGCCGGCCACGACCACGCCACCGACCAGCCACAGGACGGCGGACTCCCCGCCGCCGCCCTTCCTCGAACCCCCGCGCCGTGCCGGCGGCCTGCGTGATCCCACCCGTTCTCCCCGCGACTCGGTTGTCAGGCGACGCACCTATGACACCAGCCGCCACGGGCAGCACAGCAGCCGCGCACGGGAGCACACCGACGGCGCCCGCCGAGGTCCTCATGCACCGATCAGGCCTCGGGGGCGGGAATGCCCGCCACGGTGCCGCTCGCGCCGCGGCCGGTCAGGCCCTTCCGTCGGCCACCTGACCGACGCGGCGCACCCCTCCGACCGCCGGCCGTTCCCGACCTCGGCGTACCCCGACCGTCGCCGCCGGCCGTACTCCGGCTGTCAGCCCCGGTCGCACCCCGGCCGCCGGTTTCGGCCGTACCCCGACCTGGGCCGGGCGGTCAGGCGGTCGGGTCGGAGAAGGGCCCGTCGGGGCCGAAGGCGAGACGGGCGAAGTTCTCGGCGATGCGGCGGTGACCGGCCGGGTCGGGGTGGATCTCGTCGGGCAGGGGCAACTCGTCGTAGTCGGCCGGGCCGTAGAGCGCGAGGCCGTCGAGTTGATGCAGGTGCGGGTCGTCGGTGGCGCGGCCGGCGACGATGCGGGAAAGCTCGTCGCGGATGACACCGAGCGTCAGGCGCCCGGCCGCGCGCTCGGCGGGATCGCCGGTGGCCCGGAACTTCAGCGTGCCACTCGTGAAGTCCGGTGCGAGCGGGCCGGGGGTGTCCTCCTGGACCGGGCAGAACACGGGGGAGACGACCAGGAGCGGCGTGCGCGGATGGCCCTCGCGGATCGTGTCGAGGAACCCGTGGACGGCCGGACCGAAGGCGCGCAGACGCATGAGATCGGTGTTGACGAGATTGATGCCGATCTTGAGACTGATCAGGTCGGCGGGAGCGTCGCGCATCGCCCGCGCAGTGAACGGGTCCAGCAGGGCGCTGCCGCCGAAGCCGAGGTTGACCAGCTCGACGCCGCCCCGCGCGGCGGCGAGGGCGGGCCACGTAGCGGTCGGACGGTCCGCGTTGGAGCCGTGGCTGATCGAGCTGCCGTGGTGCAGCCACAGCCTGCGCCCGCGGTCCGGCGCGGCCGTGACGGGGGCGTCGGTGCGCAGGGCGATCAGCTCGGTGATCTCGGTGTGCGGGAGCCAGATCTCGACCGTCTTGTCGCGCCCGGGCAGGCCACGGAACCACGCGGTGCCGGGCGGGCCCGGGTGCAGCTCGGCGGAGCCGGTGGTCATGTCGATCACCCGGGTGTTGCCGCCGGGAACGCTGGCCCGGGCGGCCGGGTCACCGTCCACCAGGAGGTCGTAGACGCCGGACGCCGGCGCGGGCACACCCCGGTAGGCCCGCTTGGTCGGCAGGGTCTCCAGGCCGATCGCGGTGGCCCGGGTGCGGAAGACCAGCCGCACGCCGGAGGGCTGCGCCTCGGCCATGGCGAGCTGCTCGTCGGGGATCTGACGGCGGGCCCGGGCGGGCAGCCGGTGCGGCAGCAGTCCGTGGGCGGTGCGCTCGACGTCGAGATGGCCGCGCAGCAGGTCCGGGGTGACGGGTGTGGTGATCAGGTCGTGCTCGGTGCTCATTGCTTCCAACCTGGTGATCAGGGGTGACCGGAGTGCGCGGCGCTCGGGGAGGGGGCCGCTCAGTGCGCGGCCCGGGCCCGCAGCACCGCGTCGAGGGAGTCGACGATCCAGTCCCACGACTCCTGCGGGTCGACGGCGGTGTGGCCGAAGCTCCCGCCCAGCTCCAGGCTGACGTAGCCGTGGAAGACGCCGCCCAGCATCCGTACGGCGTGGGTCTGGTCCGGCTCGGTCAGGTCGTAGCCCCGCAGGATCGCGCGGGTCATCTGCGAGTGCCGGACGCCGGCACTGGCCGCCGCCGTCCCGGGGTCGAGCCGGTACTGCGTGGCGGCGTAGCGCCCGGGGTGTTGTCGCGCGTAGCTGCGGTAGGCCTCCGCGAAGGCGGCCAGGGCGTCCTTGCCGGCGCGCCCGGCCAGTGCGTCGGCGGCCCGGTCGGCGAGCTCCTCCAGGGCGAACAGCGCGATCCTGGTCTTGAGGTCGTGGGAGCTCTTCACGTGCGAGTACAGGCTCGCGACCTTGACGTCGAACCGCCTGGCGAGCTCGGACACGGTCACCTGCGCGAAGCCGACCTCGTCGGCGAGCTCCGCGCCGGCCCGGGTCAGCCGTTCCGCGGTCACCCCTGTTCTGGCCATCATGCGCACCTTTCCTCTGCCTGCATCGATCATGCTCCTGCCTAAAGCATTTAGGCAAATTCTATGGTCAGATAGGTCGTTTGAGTCGGCAGCCCTAGGCTGACGGCCGGGCCGGCCAGACCGTGCGCGGGCCGAGGACGCCGGCGCCGAGCGCGGTGACGCGGCTCCGCAGGCCGCGGTCCGCGGTGACGACCAGGCAACTCCGCCGCGGCCGGGCGGCCACAGCCTCCTCGACCAGTTCGACGATCCGGTCGTCCCCGGAGCCGGGCGCGTCCACCACCCGTACCAGCGGCACCCCCGCCACCCCGCGGGCGGCACCCTCCACGACCAGCACCACCTCCACGGGCCCGGTGGGCGACGCGGCGGGCGGCCCTCCCCGATCCGCCGGTCCCTGCTGCGCGACGCCGACCAGCGCGTCCCGCAGCCGCTCGGCGGCCCCGCGCCGGTCCCGCCACCAGCCGTCGGGCACCGAACCCACCACGTTGGCGGCATCCACCACCAGCAGCGGCACCTGCCCCGCGTCCCCGCCGCCCGCCCCGCTCTCACGCATGTTCATGGCCCGCAGCCTGCCACGCCGGGGCCCGGTCGGCGGGCCGCCCGACCGCCCGGCCGTCCGGCGGTACGAGGCCGCGATGGCCCGTGCGCACGAGGCCGTCACCCCTCCGGCCGGAACGGGCCGGGCCGGCGCCGTCAGGAGCGGTCGAAGCAGCGCTTGAGCTCGGCGAGGTCGTAGAAGTAGCTGCCCTTGGCGACGGGCCGGCAGGAGGACTTGAAGGCGGTTTCCTTCTCGTTGGAGAGCATGCGGACCAGGTACGCCGCCGAAGTGCCGTCACCGTGCTTGGTGGTGAGGTCGGTGCCGGCGTAGAGGTCCCACTGGATGTTCGCGGCCATCGGCACCACCTCGGCGCCGCGTCAGGGGTTGTTCCGGCAGGAGTACGGCTGCCCGGGCATGGCCGGCTCGGTGCTGCCGGGGAGGCCCATGAAAGCGGCGAGCGGCTCGAGCTCCTCGGCGTGGGTGAAGCGCAGGACGGCGCCGTTGTCGCTGGTCCCCGCGGCCTTTGCCGCCGCCTGGGCGAACAGGTCGTCGAGCAGGACGTCCGCCATCGTGTAGGTGATGGTGCGGCCGCTGAAGGCGGGGCCCTTCTGGTAGAACTCCTCGGCGTCGTCGAGGTAGGCGAACCACTGTGCGTCGCGGGGCGTCAGGAAGGGACCGAGGTCGACGCCCGGTGCCTCGACGACCAGGTCGGGCGCAGTGCTGTAGAGCGCGTACAGCGAGCGGGCGAAGGAGATCCGCTCGCTGTCGGACAGCGACGCGGCGAAGTCGTCCTCGAAGAGGCGCTCGACCACGTTCCGGGCCGCCTGGGTGGTGCGGGGCAGCCCGTCCTCGCTGTCCGTCATGGCCCGGGAGCCGTGGCGGGCGACGTTCTCGGTGAAGACGGGGGTGAATCCCTTGGGCGCCAGCTGGTAGTGGCTCGCCGTATCCTGCGGCTCGTACGGGGTCTTCGTGCCGTAGTACCCCCGGCCTGCGTGCCGGACGCCGCCGTGCCCGTCCCGGTCGGCCGCGGACGCCGCGCCCGCGGTCAGCAGCAGGCTGGTGGCCAGGGTGACGGCCATGGCGGCGGACAGCGAGGTCGCGCGCTTCAAGGCGGGCCTTTCGGACGGATCCCGCGAATGCCGGGCAGGAGCGGAAGGCATGGCAGGCACGGCAGAACGGCTGGGGGGCGCGACCGGCAGAACGGGCCGCGGCCGCAGTCTCCGGTCGTCAGCCGAACCGCGGTCGACCATTCGGCATGGCCGCGGCAATACGTGAGTGAACCTCACCTGGAAGCCGCACGCCTGCCGTGTTCGAGGACCGGGCCTCTCGTCCGTACGCTCGGGCGAACCCGCCGAACCCGCCGAACCCGCCGAACCCGCCGAACCCGCCGAACCCGCCGAACCCGCCGAACCCGCCGAACCCGCCGAACCCGCCGAACCCGCCGAACCCGCCGCACCCGCCGAACCCGCCGAACCCGCCGAACCCGTACGCCGGGCAGCCGTGGCTGCCCGGCGCCGGGGTCGGTCAGGGGCGGGTGGGGCTCGCCGGTCGGGAGAGCCGGTCCGTGAGCCGGACCGCGCAGAGGGCTATCAGGTAGCCGAAGGAGAAGAGGACGACCAGCCGCTCCAGCATCGGGATCTCGATCTCCATGCGCTTGTGGGCGAGGGCGGGGGCGAGCAGGGGCGGCGCGGCCAGGAGGGCGGTGGCCAGTGCCGCGCGGACCGCGGTGCGGGCGGTGAGGGCGATGGCCGCGCCGGTGGCGACGGGGGCGACGAGGTCGAATCCGCTGAGGAAGATCCTCTGCCCGAAGCCGTCCGTGAGCGTGGTGATGACGACCGCGACCACGATCGGGACGGCGACCCCCCAGGGCACCGCGGAGCGCGGGTGCGTCCGGCCCGATGGTGCGATGAGGAGGATGAGGGCGTTGAGCACGAGCAGCCCGGACTCCTGCCTGGTCAAGCCCAACGTTGTCGCGATGTCGACCGACAGGCCGAGCAGGCCGGGCCGGGAGAGGACGTCGAGTAACGGTGCCACCACGATGGTGGCCAGAGCCAGGGCCCTGGCTGCCGGCCAGCGGTCGGTCAGGACCGCGCCCGCCATCAGCGTCGCGGGGAGGAGCAGCGCCGCCGCCGCGACGAGCGGGCCGGCCTTCTCGGCGCCGTCGACGGAGAAGGTGGCGAAGTCGGGATTGGTGACCAGCAGGACGGCCCACCAGAGACGGGTCGCCGCGAAGGTCCCGGCCAGCACCGCGGCGAGCGGGGCGGCGGTGGCGAACGCCCGGCCCAGCGGCCGGTGGGAGACCAGGCCGAGCCGGGCGCGGGCGCCGTGCCCGGCGACGTCGGCCACCTCGCGCAGCCCGGCGAGCCGGCCGGCGTGGGCGAGGTGGCGTTCGGCGTGGTCGGCGACCTCCGTCAGGGCGCCGGCGCCGTACGAGGCCGGGTACAGCGCGAGGGCCCACCGCAGCAGCCGCGCGGCCCGGGGGTGCCGCGCCGGGGTCATGCCGTGCCTCCCACGAGAGGGGTCCAGTTCGTTCCCAGGCGCCGGTCGGCTTCGCGGAGGGCGGTCCGCAGACGCTCGCTCTCGACCCGCAGCGCCTGGGCCCCCTCCTCGGTGAGGGTGAACACCCGCCGGGGGCGCCCGTCCACCGTTTCCTCCCGCTCGATGCGGATCAGCCCCTCGCTCAGGAGGCGGTCGAGGGTGCCGTAGAGGCTGCCGGCGCCGAGCCGTACCTGGCCCTCCGAGATCGCGGTGACCTCCTCGCCGAGGGCGTAGCCGTGCCGCGGCTGGTCGGCAAGGGCGGTGAGAAGAAGGAAGGTTGGCTCCTGCATGGAGCGTTTGTTCTTCATGGCAGCCACCATAGTACGGTCACTGTAGTGTCTGGCAAGGGGTCAGGTGATCAGCCGTCAATTCGTCGACATCGGAGCAGGGTTCGGAGGGCGGACTGAACGGTGGCCGGGGCGGCGGCCGACCGGGCTCGCCGTGCCGGTGAACGGCCGGGCCCTCCGACGGCGGACCCTTGCCGCGCTGGGGGCCGACCCCGACGGTCGGCCCCCAGCACGAGGAGACCCGCTCAGTTCCGCGCGAGGAGTTCGAGGGTGTCGATGACGCGGTTGGAGAAGCCCCACTCGTTGTCGTACCAGGCGACGACCTTGACGTGCTTGCCGTCCACGCGGGTCAGGGCCGCGTCGAAGATCGAGGACGCGGGCTCGCCGGTGATGTCACCGGAGACCAGCGGCTCGTCGGCGTAGTCGAGGATGCCCTTCAGCCGGCCGTCGGCGGCCTCGCGGTAGGCGGCGAGGATCTCCTCGCGGGTGACCTCGCGGGCCACGGTGGTGTTCAGCTCGACGATGGAGCCCACCGGGACGGGCACGCGGATGGAGTCGCCGGACAGCTTGCCGTCGAGGTTCGGGAGGACCAGGCCGATGGCCTTGGCGGCGCCGGTGGTGGTGGGCACGATGTTCACACCGGCGGCGCGGGCGCGGCGCATGTCGCGGTGCGGGCCGTCCTGGAGGTTCTGCTCCTGGGTGTAGGCGTGCACCGTGGTCATGAAGCCGTGCTCGATGCCGGCCAGTTCGTCCAGCACCGACGCCAGCGGGGCCAGCGCGTTGGTGGTGCACGAGGCGTTCGAGACGATGACGTGCTCGGCCGGGTCGTAGGCGTCGGTGTTCACGCCGTAGGCGAGCGTGACGTCGGCGCCGTCGGCGGGGGCGCTGACCAGGACCCGCTTGGCGCCGGCCTTGATGTGCGCACGGGCGGCCTCGGCCGAGGTGAAGCGGCCGGTGGACTCGAGCACGAGCTCGACACCGAGCTCCGCCCACGGCAGGGCGGCGGGGTCGCGCTCGGCGAGCACCTTGATGCGGTGCCCGTCGACCACCAGGTCGGTTCCGTCGACCGAGACCGGGCGGTTGAGACGCCCGAGCGAGCTGTCGAACTTGAGCAGGTGGGCAAGGGAGTCGGGCGCAGTGAGGTCGTTGATGGCGACCACTTCGAGGTCGCTGCCGCGCTGGAGCAGGGCGCGCAGGCTGTTGCGTCCGATACGACCGAAACCGTTGATGGCGATGCGGGTCATGGAGGTCTTCCCTTCCGTTCGTTTCGCCATCCATGCTCGGCGTTCGAACGAGGCCCGGACAGGGGCTTGATCGACAGGGTGCGCAAGTATCCCGCCACACTTGTTGCCACCGACCGCAAGGATCTCGCCAGCGCCCCGGGGGCGGGCGTCAGGGGTGGGTGTCAGGGGGCCGGGGCGGCGAAGGTGTGGCGGTACTCCGTCGGCGAGGTCCCGAGGATCCGGTGGAAGTGCAGCCGCAGGTTCGCGCCCGTGCCGAGCCCCACCCGGTCGGCGATCTGCTCCACCCCCAGATCCGTGCGTTCGAGCAACTCGCGCGCCAGGTCCACCCGCGCCCGCAGCACCCACTGCATCGGCGTGTAGCCGGTGTCCTCCACGAACCGCCGCGAGAACGTACGCGCCGACACCCGCGCGATACCGGCGAGCGTCTCCAGGGTCAGCGGCTCGGCCAGGTGCTCCAGGGCCCATTCGCGGGTGCCGGCGAACAGGTCGCCGAGCGGCTCCGGCACGCTCCGGGGGACGTACTGCGCCTGCCCGCCACTGCGGTACGGCGCGGCCACCAGGCGCCGCGCGACGTGGTTGGAGAGCCCGACGCCGTGGTCACGTCGCACCAGGTGCAGGCAGAGGTCGATGCCCGAGGCCGCGCCCGCCGACGTGAGGACGTCGCCCTCGTCCACGAACAGCACGTTCTCGTCCACCGAGACCAGCGGGTGCTGCTCGGCAAGGGCCTTGGTGTAGTGCCAGTGGGTCGTCGCCTTCTTGCCGTCGAGCAGCCCGGTCGCCGCCAGCGCGAACGCCCCCGTCGAGATCGCCGCCAGCCGCGCCCCCCGCTGGTGCGCGGCGATCAGCGCCTCGACCACCGCCGCCGGCGGCTCGGTGGTCGACGGATCCCGGTACCCGGGCACGAACACGGTGTCCGCATGCTCCAGGGCGTCGAGCCCGTCGGCCACGTGGTAGGCGAGCCCGTCGCCGCCGGTCACCAGCCCGGGCGCCGCGCCGCACACCCGTACTTCGTAGGGCATGCTCGGCCGGCTGGAGAACACCTGCGCGGGAATGCCGACGTCGAGCGGCTTCGCACCCTCCAGCACGAGCACGGCGACGCGGTGTCTCCTACGAGCCATCGGACCCTTCCTTCCCCACCGGCCCCGCCGTGCGGGCCTTTCGTCGTGCCCGTGACCGGGACCTCGTAACGGTGGCGCCGTGTCCCGGACCCGTGGCCGGGGCGCCGTGTCCCGGCCCTCGTGACCGGGCTGCCACCTACCGCAAGCATCCTGCCACTGCCGGGCAGGCGCCCGCGCGCACGGCCCCCGGGTGGGGCGCGGTCCGCACGGCGGCGGCACCGGCTCAGCGCAGCAGCCGGTCCAGAACCCGGCCGAAGACGAGCCTCCCGACGCGGGCCACAGCCGGATCGAGCACGGCCGGCAGGCCCGCGATCACGACCTCCTCCGCCCAGGTCACCTCGCTCCGTTCGCCCCGCGCGCCCACCGCCCGTACGCGGAGCTCGGCGCCGCCACGGATCGGGCGCCCGCGCTTCTCCAGCCTGCACACCCCGTCGCGCCCCGGCAGCGGTCCGGCGATCTCGACGATCTCCATCAGATCGTCGAACAGTCGGAACGCCCCGACGGCGGTCCGGGCCACGATCGTGTCACCTGGCTGCCGGCCGTTCCCCGAGCCGACCGACACCCGGGTGAACGGCACGCGGTCGCCGTGCCGGGGCCAGTCGGTCAGCCGCGCCCAGCAGACGTCGGGAGGCAGGGGCGAACGGCGGGTCAGGACGAAGCGGGCCATGCCTCACCGTACTGAGCGGCCGCCGCCTGCTCCCCGGCGCCGGGCCGGGGCCGTGGCCGGCCGTTCGCGAGCCCGCGATACTCGTCGGGTGTTCCAACCGACAGGTCGCATGACCGCCTTCCGGCCCGAGACCGTTCGCACCGACCGCCTGCTCCTCGTGCCTCTCACCGTCGAGCACGCCGAGGAGATGGCCGGGGTGCTGTCCGATCCCGGTCTGCACACCTTCATCGGCGGTGCGCCGCAAACCGCCGAGGCCCTCCGGGCCCGCTACGAACGCTGGGCCGCCGGCTCACCCGACCCCTCCGAAGCCTGGTGCAACTGGGTGATCCGGCTGCGCGACGAGGAGTGTCTGACCGGCACCGTCCAGGCGACGGTCACGGCCGACGACCGCGGGGCCACCGCGGAGATCGCCTGGGTGGTGGGGACCCCCTGGCAGGGGCGCGGCATCGCTGCCGAGGCGGCCCAGGGCCTTGTCACCTGGCTCCGCCGCCGCCCGGTGCACACGGTCGTCGCCCACATCCATCCCGACCACCGGGCGTCTGCCGCCGTTGCCGCCGCGGCCGGTCTCGCTCCCACCGACCAGTGGGACGACGGCGAGGTCAGGTGGCAGCTGCAGGTCGGCTGACCGCCCCGCGGGATTGCTTGCACCCGCCCGGATCCGGCGGGAGCAGGTTCGCTAGGGTCGAGGCGCCGGCACACGGCGGGGGACACCGCGTTGTGGTGCGCCGGCGATCCATCAGGTCAGGGGAAGAAGTGCGTCGTTCCACCGTTCTCGTCACCACCGCGCTCGTGCTGCTGTCCGGGGCAGGTTGCTCGGCAACGTCCGCCGGAAGCGTGGCCGGGCCGCCGGCCGGCGCCACGGTGACGGCGGGCGGCTCCACAGTCGGCACGTCGTCGTCGGCGACGCCCGGGGGCGCGACGGGCATGCCGGCGACGCCCGGGGGTGCGACGGGCACGCAGGCGACGCCCGTCACCGATCACGCCGAGACGGTGCGCGCGGCAGCGGCTGCCACGGGCCGTACCAGCGCGCGGATCGACCAGAGCGTGGAGCTCGGCGACGGGGAGACGACCTACCACCTGGCGGTCGCCGGGGATTTCGACCTCGCGGCGGACCGGGGGCAGCTCGGTGTCGACCTCCCCGGGGGCGCGATCAGCCACGTCGACGAGATCTTCGCCGACGGCCAGGTGTACGTGCGCGGGTCCGCGGGCCTGCCCGAGGGGACGTGGGCAGCGATCGGCCGTGACCGCACCATCGCCCACGCCCTGCTCCGCTCACCGGCCAACGACCCCGAGCACCTCCTCCAGCAGATTTCCACCCTGACCCGCGTGACCCGGGGCGCCGAGGAGGACGTGAACGGGGTCCGCGCCGTCCGTTACGACGGGATCCTCGCCGACGACGCCGTCACCCTGCGCCTGGCACCGGACAAACGGGCCAAGGTGGAGCAGGTCCGGGCCGCGAGCACCGCCGGGCTGCAGATCCCTGCCGAGGTGTGGGTGGATCCGCAGGGGCGGATCGCGAAGGTCCGACTGACCCTGGCCATGAGCTCCATCCGCTCCGTCACCACCGTGGCCTTCACGGAGCTGGGCAAGCCGGTGAAGATCACTCCGCCGGCGACCGCCTCCACTGTCGCAGTCACCGAGCTGTCCGGAGTTCTCACCGGCTGACCTCCGTACGTCTCTTCCGCCGGGCGGGGCGCCAGGCGGCGACGAGGGCGAGGGTGAAGCCGTCGTAGCCCTTGGCGCCGACCGGTCCGGACGGTGGTGGCGGCCAAGCCGGGGGCGCGCGGCGATGATCTCGGTGAGGTGAGGCGGCGCACGCCCTGGCCCCGGGGATCGGTGTCGGCGCGGTCGGCTCCACCGGCGCCGTCGCGTACGACGTTGTCGCCGATTGACGACGCTGCCGGGGCAGGTGAGGCTGAGCGCCCACTCCAGGTGGTGCCGGCTGTCGCACGTCGGCGGGTTGGATAAGTGTTTGGAACGCCGCGACGCCGCTGTCCCGGACCGTGGGTGTTCGGTCGGGTGCAGCGGCGTTGTCGTGGGGGTGACGTCGGGTGGACGTCGGGGGGCGGGCTGGCCTGGTGGCCGGGTGCCGGTGGGGGGTTACTTGGTGAGGCCGGCCTTGATGGAGCAGACGGGCCAGGCGCCGGGGCCCTGGGCGGCGAGGACCTTTTCGCCGATGGTGATCTGCTGGGCCTTGGTGGCCTGGTGGGCCTGGGGGGCGTAGGCGGTGCCGCCGAAGGCGGCCCAGGTGCTGGAGGTGAACTGGAGTCCGCCGTAGAAGCCGTTGCCGGAGTTGATGGCCCAGTTGCCGGTGGCCTCGCAGGCGGCGACCTTGTCCCAGACGGAGGCGGGTGCGGCGGAGGCGGTGTTGGCTGCGACGAGGCCGGCCACCGGCAGGGCGGTGAGGGCGCCGGCCATGAGTGCCATGCGGACGCGGTTGCGGCGCTTGGTGGTGGTGGCGGTGGTGGTCTCGTTGCGGAGGGTCATGTGGTTCCTTTGCGTGAGGCGTGAGGCGGGTGTGCGGGCGTGCGGAACCAGGCCCTGGGGGCTGTTGGTTTCGGGGGGGGTGTCGCTCGCGTGGGTTGTGCGCCGTGGTGTTCCGGGGCGGGGGCCTCGGGGCGGTGTGTTCGGTGCAACGGGTTCGAAGTTACGGGGGTGGTGGTGGGGGTTTCAAGGATTCGTAGGTTTGGGCACGTCAGGGGGTTGTTACCGCGGGTAGGGATCAAGGAAATGGGATGATTTGAAGCCAAATGCCCCATTTTTCAAGATCGAATGGGGGGTGGAAGTGGTCCGGGCCACACGGGTGGGGGTGTGAGGCCGCGCACATCGTCGACGGTGGGTGACGGGCCCTCGGCCGCGCGTGCCGAAGTGGTGGGGTGGTGACCGGGTCGGGGGTGGCCCGCACCACAGCCCTCACGCCCGGCCCGCCAACCGTCCACACTCCGTGACGAAAGGCGGGCCCGGAATGCTGCGAGGACTCCCGACCGTGTCGGAACGCCGGCGCCCCGCCTGGTGCCGCGACGCGCCACGGCCGCCGTCGCCGAACGCGTCACCCGCCGAGCCCGGCGGTCTGAACCTTGCGTGATCCAGCCGGGAGCCGGCGGGGCTGACGGGGGTCGACGGGGCGGCGTCGCCCTCGTCGGGCGTGCAACAGGCTTTCGTGAACCTTGCACCGCAGGGGCTAGAACTCCCCGCCCACCCCCAGGTCCTGCCGCATCGCATGCCGCATGGTCTTGATCAGCGCCCACAGCTCGTCCTGCGCCTCGGCGGCGGATCGCAGGTCCTCGCCGGGCCGCGCGTCGCCCTGTTCCAGGCGCTTGACCATTCCGTACACGTGGGTGAGGGCCTGGTTGGCGATGTCGCCCGGGGCTATCACGGCATCGGGTGCGATCATCAGGGTCTCGGACCAGTGGTTGCGGTGCGCGTCCTTGGCCTCGTCCAGCGCCCGGGCGTCGTCCTCCCCGGGCGTCCGGTCGCGCAGGACGCGCAGGTGCCGGTTGAGCGCGGTCGCGAACTGCCGTGCGTCGCGGTACAGGCGGGTGTAGCAGTCGCGCCGCAGGGCGAGGTTCTCGCGGGTCTCCGAGAAGGCCTGGCTGAGCTCCAACTCGCGCCGCTTTGCTCGTTCGGCGCCCCGTTGGGTGAGCAGCGCGGCCCCGAGCGTCCCCGTCACTCCGGTCACCGCAATCGCCACCGCTGCTATGTCCACCGGGTCACTCTAGGTACGTCGGCCCTCCGCCGGCCGACGGGGGGTCAGGTCGTTCCGACGGCGGATCTTGGCCGGTCCGTACGGACCCGGCGTGTCCGCCACGGCGCACCCGTCCCGGGGCGGACACGGGGCCGCCCCCGCCCGACGCCCATCCCGGACCGGGTCCACTCTCCGGCAGACCGCTAGCTCTGCGCGGTGGGACGGACGACGATGTCACCCACATCGACGCTGTCCGGCTGCTCGACGGCGAAGGCGATGGCGCGGGCGACGGCCTCCGGAGGGATCGCGATCCTGTCCATGGTGTCGCCGACCTGGGCCTTCATCTGCGGTGACATGGAGTCCGGAAACTCGGTGCGGGTGATACCCGGCGAGACGACCGTCACCCGCAGGCTGTCGCCGGCCTCCTGGCGCAGGCCCTCGGACAGGGTGCGCACGGCGTTCTTGGTGGCGGCGTACACGGCCTGGAGCGGGACGACGCGCAACCCGGCCGTGGAGACGGTGTTGACGAAGTGTCCGAAGCCCTGCTCCCGGAAGACCGGCAGGGCGGCGGCGATCCCGTACAGGACGCCCTTGAGGTTGACGTCGATCATCCGCTCCCAGTCCTCGACGCGGAGCTCGTCCAGGGGCGAGATCGGACCGATTCCGGCGTTGCTGACCAGGACGTCGAGCTTGCCGAACCGGCTGCGCGCCAGTTCGACGAGCGCGGACAGGTCCTCGCGCCGTGTGACGTCGGTGCGCGTCCACGCGGCTTCGCCACCCGCCTCACCGATCCGGGCGGCCAGGTCTTCGAGTCGCTCCGACCGGCGCGCCCCGAGGACGACCTTGGCGCCCCGCCCGGCGAGCAGCAGCGCGGTGGCCTCGCCGATGCCGCTGCCGGAGCCGGTGATCGCGACGACCTTTCCTTCGATTCCCGACATGACCGGTAGCCCTTCCAAGACGTGTGCGGGCAGGCCGGGGCCATGCCCTAGAGTGAAAGTGGAGGCGCCACCACTTGATGCCAGGCTAAGTGGGCTAGCCTCCACTTAGCAACCGGAAGGGACGACGACCGCCGATGGCCCGAGATGCAGAACGCCCGCTGAGAGCCGACGCGCAGCGCAACAGGGAGAAGATCCTCACCGCTGCGGTGCGCGTGTTCGCCGAGGAAGGACTGGACGCGCACCTTGAGCGGATCGCCCGGGAGGCGGGCGTCGGCACCGCGACCCTGTACCGCAACTTCCCCACCAGGGAGGCCCTGGTCGAGGCGGCTCACCGCAACGAGGTGGCCCAGCTGTGCGACGTGGTTCCCGACCTGCTCGCGGCGAACCCGCCCTACGACGCCCTGCGCGCATGGACACGCCTGTTCATGGACTACGCCACCGCCAAACTCGGCATGGCCGAGGCTCTGCGAGCCATTGCCGCTGCGGGGAGCAATCCGTACGCCCACAGCCACGACATGATCCAGACCGCCATCACCGCCCTGATGGACGCGTGCGCCGAGGCCGGGGCGATCCGGACCGACATCAGCCCGACCGACATGTTCGCGGCCCTTGCCGGCATCGCCCTCACCTCGGCAAGGCCCGAACAGCGGACGCAGGCCGAACGCCTGCTCGACCTGACCCTGGACGGGCTCAAATCCACTCCGGCACCGCCGCCCGCCGGCTGACGGTGCGGCACGTACGGACTCCGGGTGTCGGGGTGCCGGCAAGAACGCTCAATGGCGGAGTCGATGAGATGCGGCATCCTCGGTATCGGTTTTGTCCGCCTCCGCTTATTCTTCCAACAGGTGCGCCGCTCGCAGCTTGGCGAGAAGTGCGTTGAAATCATCCTTCAGCTTGGCAGTGTCCGTCGTGGTCGAGTTCGCCTGTTTTTCCGCGCGCTGCGGAAGCGGTTCAAGGCACCCTCTGTTTGCGGGAACATCCAGGTCGCAGAGCGTCTGCCAGACCAGGTCCTTGTCGTGAGTCACGCTTCCAACGCTCTGGGGGTGGTTGGTCCAGGGATCCTGTTCACCGGAGACATTGAGATTCGGGTTCAACGGGCCATCGGTCTTGTAGGCGGTCAGCCGGTACAGGAAGCCATTGGGCTCAGTCGGCCTGACGGTTTGCCCTATGTGGTAGTGCGTCCCGCGAGCCCAGGCAAGAGCTGCTGACCCCCTTCCGCACGCAGCCTTCACCGCCCACCCGATCTCGCCTCGGCGCGTTGAATTATCGAGGGCATTGAGGATCAGATCGCCTGGGAGGTAGAAGTTGCAGCTACCCACAGGCGTATCGTAGGGAGTTCCGCCATGAACAACGCAGACTCGCCGCTCACCGTAGCTGTAGTTTCCAATCCAGGCTTCCGGAAGCATCAGCGCGCCGGGGACCGGACCGTTTTCGTATGCGGTTTGATAGTATGTGTGGAAACTCGCCCCGCTCAGGAGGGACATTTCAATCCTGCCCTCGATGGCTTCGGGAGCTGTCTGGACTTGGGTACGGAAGAGGGAAGACCCCTGGACGGGATTCAGATGACTGTCCAGCGTGACAGAATTATAGTCCTGGATGATCGTGGAATCCGAATTGTTCCCGAGGGTGTTGGACGTTATGACCGTGGGCTTCAGTTCGCCCAGGCATAGCCATCTCACATCGCCATCTGTAGTCTCGCTCCCGGCCGTAGTGTTCCATTCAGGCTCACCGGTCGGGTTGTCGTGATCTTTGCCACGTGTATGCCCGGCATTTTTTGCTTGATATAGGAATCCTTGCGCGACGGATCCTTCCCCGCCCGTCTTCAGCTCGTCCTTGTCGATATCGATCCCACCCCCGACGATTCGATATGTCTGCACTTTGGAATAATTATTTGTCACTTTCAGTGCAGAAGGTCCAGGCCCCCCTCTGGCGGCGCCGTAGCCCCAGTACATTGAGTCCGGGGTGATATCCATGTCCCCTCCGACTACAGCGGTATGTCCCCCCTTGAATACCACTGGTGCATCCCCTTCGGCATAGCAGCCGACGTACACGGACCACGCGGCATCGTGTTCGGAGCTGATGTTTCGGTGTTTGTTCGTATCGGTGTGACATGAAACGAAGGTGCAGCCGAGGTATGAATAGTCATGAATTCCATCCCGCCCATTATCTGTGGCAGAGACATTCATGACCAGCATGGTATTGGTGTCATCTTTGCCCTCGCTGCCGATGTCGAGCCCATGCTGGCCATTGCCATAGACAAGGCAATCGCGTATCTGTGTGAGATTGGCATTGACTTCCGGCGTGAAGCCGGCTTTCGGATAGCTTGCGTATATCGTTATCCCGTTACGCCTGAAGCCGGCAATCCGCACCTTCTCGACCCAAGGGCCGTGCGCCATAACTCGCATGCCATCCATCTGCGGGGCCTGATAGAGCGTGGTGGTACCCCTCCCTTGCAGGGGGGACGACTCGAGGGTGAACTGGCGAAGCACAGCATAGTCAGCACGACCGCGTTCGGGCGGACCGGTGAAGGCGCCCGTCAGGGCAATTGCGCAGTAAACGGTCTCTCTGGTCTTTTTTGTCCCGACCTGGCCGATACCGCCTCCGATGCCCGGAGGGATTGAAGGGGCGTGTGGAGGGGGTTCGGGGGGATTAGTCCTGGTGGAAAGGTTGAAATCGCCGCTTTTGACATCTGCGAATATGCGGGAAGTTCCTCTGAAGCCGAAGCCGGCTCCCTCCAGAATGCAACCGTTCGAGACGACAAGAGGCTTCGTAATCCGGTAGTCGCCCGGAGGAAGGTAGACGATTTTGCCGTCGGACAACGGGTTGTCCGTCATTGTTCCGAGTCGCATTGCGCAGTCCAGGGCATCCTGGAGCGCGTCCGTGTCGTCTGCCTTTCCATCTCCTGCCGCTCCGAAGTCGAGCACGTTCAGCCGCGTGTCGCGGCGGGGCCGGATGGTCACCGTGCCCGAAGCGTCACAGTCACCGATCCAGTTCGGAGCGCTGACGCAGGCGTTTTTCGGAGCGTTGGCACGCACGAGTTTTCCCGAACTGTTGACGCCAACCGCGCCAGGCTTTCCGGGGCCCAGGCCGCCGAAAACAGCACCGCCTATTTGAACGTCGACCTTCGTCTTGGCGGCTGCCGTCTGCAGAGCAACCCCGAAGAACGGAAGGGTATGCAATGACTCGTCGTTGCGGTTGTTGCTCTGCTGGACAGCAGGAGCGACGGCGGGGGTGACGGGGGTGGCCGGTGATCCGGTGATGCGGACCGCCTGACCGGCTGTGATGTCCTGTGCGGCTTGCATGGTGACGGTGACGATGTCCATCGGAACTTCTCTTCCGTTGAGACTTCGTTGGAAAATGCAGGTTCAGGGAACACGTCAGTTCCGGGAGCGGCCTCAGTGGAGGCCGGGCGGTGGGCCGCGCCAATCGGCGCCGGAGGTATTACTGAACCCTCTACGGACGCCTTCTCCAAGGGTAGGCGTGCCAGGCCGCCGCGGCGATCAGAGGCAGTCCTTGAAGGGCGCGCACCGCCTCCGGGGCGCCCTGGTCCGGGCACCGTAAAAGGACGACGTCAACACGCCTGTACGCGACGCCCTTGTATCCATGAACTCGGGCCCCTCTTCGACGTCCCGGCTCGGCGCGTCCGGCCAGTTCGACTCGATGACGGTGCGGGCTCTCGCCGCGGGCTTCGGGAGAGTCGCTCGATGTTCGGTTCGTGACCATGTGAGTCCGAACAGGGTGAGCAGCCGGCGGGCATCGCGGGCATTGTGCCGAAGGGCGGACGCGATGCCGGTCTTGCCGGTCGGGCGGCGGGCACCGATGGCCGGGTTGCGCCAGGTCGCCATCCCGGTGTGGGAGTTGAGATCCAGGCCGCCTGCTTCGAGAGGCGATCTTCGCGGCCGTGTCGGAAAGGGCGGCCGCGGGATCCGGTCACGGGATCCGGCCGCGACGCGGCGGTTTGCGGGGACGGGAGTCGTGTGATCCATTGGAAGGACACCGGATCGCCCGACACGCCCCGGTTCGACCCGTCGGACCACCCGGGTGCGGCGCTCCCCTCGAACCACCCGAGCCCCGACGGGCCGTGGCGCCGGACCCGTGGCGTCCGCGGCCGTCCGCGCCGCCGCAGCCCCCCGGACCGCCGCGGAGGTCACGGGGTCGTCAGGGCGCAGGCGGGCGGGGCGCGCGATCCGACCGGTGAGGAGGTGCTGACCGATGCCGGAGTTCGACCGCGGACCGACGACCGAGTTCGCGACGCTGCTCGCCCAGGTGCCCGACCCGCCCGTCGCCGAAGCGTTCTGGTCCGACTGGGGACCGATCTTCTACCGCGGCCGGCTCGACGGCTCGGCCCGCGTGCTGATCGTGGCCTCGGACCCCGGACCGACCGAACGGATCGCCGGGCGCAGCCTCGTGGGCAACGCCGGCCAGCGGGTACAGGGCTTCCTCGCCAAGCTGGGGCTGACCCGCTCCTACGTCTGCCTCAACGCCTGGGCGTACGCCGTCCACCCCGCACAGGCCCTGGCGATGAAGGAGCGGCTCGCCGACCCCGCGCAGGCGCAGTGGCGCAACGAGGTCTTCGGCCGGGCGGTGGGCACGGACCTGCAGGCCGTCGTCGCCATGGGGTTCATGGCCCAGGAGGCGGTGCGGCTCTGGAGCGACCGGCCCCAGGCCACGCTGGTGAAGGTGCCGCACCCGTCGAGTCATGACCCGGTGGCGTTACTGGATGCCTGGCGCGAGGCGGTCACGACGTTGCGCCCGGTGGTCGGGCCGGACGACGACGGGGACAACACCGGGCCCAACTACGGCGCCGCCTTCGAGGAGTCGGACTACAGCCCGATCCCCAGACGTGACCTGCCCTTCGGCGCACCGGCGTTCCTCGGTGACGACGCCTGGGTGCGCGCCACGCCGGGCGGGGTCCAGAACTCCGTCAACCGTCCCTCGCCGGACGACGGGCACACGCTGGTCTGGAAGGCGCCGGGCTGATGGCACTGGTGCTGCTCGGCACCGTGGTCACCTTCGACGGCGACCACCGGATCCTCGACCCCGGCGCCGTGTACGTCGGCGACGACGGCCGCCTGGACGCGGTGCAGCCGGCCGGGGCGGACTCGCCCGTGGGCTTCGCCGAGGCACCGCGGATCGACACGGGCGCCCTGATCCTCCCGGGGCTGGTCGACCTCCACAACCACCTCGGCTACAACACCCTCCCGCTGTGGGAGGCCGTCGGCGTCCCGTACCTGCACCACGACCGCTGGGTCGACGAGAAGCATCCGCCGGACTACTCGACGACGGTCACCTGGCCCGCCAGGGTGCTCGGCCAGGCCGCGCCCGAGGCGCTGATCAAGTACGTCGAGGTCAAGGCGCTGATCGGCGGGACCACGTCCATCCAAGGGCCGCCCCACTCGACCCGCCCGGTCGACGGCTGGCTGCTGCGGATCATCGACAACGAGAAGCTGCCAGCGGGGCGCGACCTGGTGCTGACCTCGGCGCTCCAGCTCGACGCCGACGTGCTGCGCGAGGAGCGGGCGCCGAAGCTCGACGGGACCCGTCTGCTGATCTACCACGTCGCGGAGGGCCGGCGCGTCGAGGAGGTGGACCCGGTGAGCCCGCAATCGGTCGTCCACCGCGAGTTCTCGGACCTCGAACCCTGCCTGAAGCCGGGGCTGATCGGTGTGCACGGCACCGCGCTGACCTCCGCCGAGTTCACGAGGTGGCGCGACTCGGTGGCCGCCATCGACGCCGCCGAGCGGGGCACCGTCGTCTGGTCGCCGTTCTCCAACTACTGGCTCTACCACGAGACGACGGATGTGGTCGACGCTGCGGGGAAGGGGCTGCGGATCGCGCTGGGGTCCGACTGGTCGCCGTCGGGGACCAAGCACGTGCTCGGCGAGCTGAAGGTCGCCGACGCCCTCAACAGCCACGAGTTCGGCCGCCACTTCGACGACCGGGACCTCTGCGACATGGTCACCGCCAACCCCGGCGACGCGCTGGCGACCGCCTGGGGGCCGCAGGTGGGGCGCCTGGAGCGCGGCAGCGCCGCGGACCTGCTCGTGCTCCAACGTCACGACCCGGCCGGGGACGTGTACCGCAACCTCATCGACGCGGTCGAGCGCCACGTGCTGCTGGTGCTGGTGCGCGGCCGGCCGTGCTACGGAACGTCGGCACTGATGACGGCCGCCGGGGCGACCGGCACCAACACGACCCCGGAAGCCGGGCCCGGGCGCAGCGTGGCGGTGCGCCAGCCGGGCCGGGCCGACGCCACGCTGGACTGGCGAGGCGTCAAGCAGGCGCTGGCGAAGGTCCGCCACGACCCGGTGGGCGCCTGGCGCGGTGCGCAGATCGCGCTGGCGGCCTGGGGAGGGCCGCCCGACGACCCCGGTGCGCCGCTCGCGCTGTTCGGCGACATGCCGGAGGGCGATCTGGGGGCCTTCGCCGCCACCGACGACATCCCGCCGGACCTGGTCATCCCGGGCCCGGACTCGCTGACCCACGACGCGGCCTACTTCGCCGCCGTGGCACGCAGCAGGGTGCCCCAGCTCGAACGCCTCAAGGCCTACTACACATGAGCCCGAGGATCACGGAGCCGCCGCGGCCCCTGCCGGGGTCGACCGGGCTCGACGAGTTCCTGGAGCAGGCCGCCGCGGACCCGCTGCCGGTCGCGGCCCGCTACCAGCTGGTGGCCGCCGCCCGCGTCCTCGTCGAGGAGCTCTACGTCCACCTGCCGCTCAAGCGGGCGAGGTACGCCACCGACCCGGTCCAGCGCCTGCGCCTGCTGGAACGCCGCGTACCCTCACTCAGCGAACCGCAGTTCCACTCCGAGCTCGCAGCCGTCTTCCGGGACCTGCGCGACCTGCACACCGTCTACCAGCTCCCCGACCCGTACCGCGGGCACGTGGCCGCGTTGGGATTCCTCGTCGAGCGCTACGTCGACGAGGGCGGGAGGCCGCACTACATCGTCTCGAAGACCGACCGATCGCTCGAACACGCGGACTTCGGCGCCGGAGTCGAGCTGGACTTCTGGAACGGGGTCGAGATCGAGCGGGCGATCGAGCGCAGCGTGATCGCACAGGTGGGCTGCAGCCCCGACGCCCGCCTGGCGCGCGGGCTCGAGTCGCTGACACTGCGCCCGCTGCGGACCAGCCCCCCGCCCGACGAGCGCCGGGTGCTGCTGTCCTATCGCACGCCCGACGGCCGCCCGCGGGAGACCAGGATCCAGTGGCGTGTGCGCGCCGCCGAGTGGCACGCCGGGCGGGCGCAGGACCCCGTCCCGACGCTCACGCCGCACCTCGGCATCGACGCCGGCAACGAGGCCACCCGCCACCTCAAACGTGCGCTGTTCACCCCGTACCGGGCACCGCGCTCGCCCGCACGCGGCCCCGGCGGCGTCCTGTCCTACCGGCTCGCACCGGGCCGCAGCGGTCCGTACGGCCACCTGCGGATCTTCTCGTTCAACGTGGCGAGCGCACGGCTCTTCGCCGAGCAGGTCGCGGAGATCGCCGCGAAGGCCCCCAAGGAAGGGCTGATCGTGGACATCCGCGGCAACCCGGGCGGCAACATCCTGGCCGCCGAGGCCGCCCTGAGAGTCCTGAGCGGGCACCCGGTCGCCCCGGTCCGCTTCTCACTGCCGACCACGCGCGCGGCACTCGCGCTGGCACGGTCCAACCCGGGCTTCCGGGACTGGACGAGCTCGATCCGCACCGCCGTGGAGACCGGCGAACCGTACTCGCAGGCGTTCCCGCTCAGTGACCCGGAGGCGATCACCGCCGGGCTGCCGCACTATCCGGGCCCGAAGGTCCTGATCATCGACGCCCTGACCTACTCGGCCGCCGACATCTTCGCCGCCGGCTTCCAGGACAACGGGCTCGGGAGCATCCTCGGGACGTCCGAGTTCACCGGGGCCGGCGGCGCCAACGTGTGGACGTACGACCTGCTGGGCGTGTGGCTGCCCGAGCTGCTCGGTCCGCTGCCGCGCGGTGCCGGGTTCCGCGTCGCACTGCGGCGCGCCACCCGGGCCGGCCGCAGCGCCGGGCTCGCGCTGGAGGACTTCGGCGTGCAGGCGGACGAGGTGCACCGCCTGACCCGGCGTGACCTCACCCTGCGCAACAAGGACCTGCTGACGAGGGCCGCCGCACTGCTGTCCTGAGCCGGCGCTCCCGTGAACCGGCGCTGCGGGGAGGAGCCCCGACGGGCGGGCCGGCGGTCGGTTTCGGTCACGAGGGGATGGTTTACGGACCGTTCCACCGATGGTTGCCCGGATGCGTCCTGACGGCTCCGCCGCCATGGGAGCATCGATGTCAGATGTGACATATCACATTGCTTACAGGGTGTCGGCCCCACACGGCATGCCTTGCCGACTCTCAGGAGAAGACCCGTGAACCGAACCGTCCCCGTCCTTGCCGCCGTTGCCGCCCTCGGCCTGCCGGTCGCGGCCGCCCCGGCGGCAGCCGCAGCCCCGGCGGCCGCCGCCTCTTCGGCGCCCGCCTCCGCGGCCGCCCCTGCCGCAGTCGCCTCCACCGCGACGACGACCTGCGGCCCGTCGGTGCGGATGATCAACCGGCTGAACACCGTCTGCGTGACGGTCGACGGGCCGTCCGTCCGCGTCCAGGGCATCAGCACGCAGCTGATCGCCGGGCCCGGTCGGAGCTTCATCTACAAGCTGTCCGCGAGCGTTGTCGACGGCGCGTCGCTCGGTACGGAGAGCGACTCCGCCTTCCTCGGTTCCGGATCCGCCTACCTCAGCGGTCCGAGCGCCGTCGTCCCCTGCGGCTCGACGGTCCGGGCCTCGTTCTCGCTGACGGACTTCGGCACGCCCCCGCCCACCTCGGTCGTGGACGTGGTCGTCGCCTGCTGACGCCGGCCGGTCGTCAGGGGCCGCCCCGGGGTGCAGGTGCGCACCTCGGGGCGGTCGGCTGCGACCGGGGTTGGGCTCCAGCCAAGGTGAGCCCAGAAGGGGCAGTGGGATGATCTTGGTTGGGTCGCTACTCGTCTGCGCCCGCGGCGACGGGGGGCCCTCTTGGTGATCTGCTCCACCATCGCGGCCCACTGCGGGTCGGCCTCGCGAATCCGCTGCCACCGCTGCTCGCGCCGCACCGGCCAGTACTCCTCGGTGCGGCGAAGGGCGGCCGGCAGCCGCTCGGGGGCCAATCCAGGTAAGCCCGAAAGCCGACATGAGTTGATCTTGAGGTCCTGAGCCAACCCGTGGGTACAGCTGCGCGGGTCAGGAGTCTTTGGTGAGGCGTTCGATGGCAGTCTGGCGGTCCTGCCGGGAGGGTGGGGAGTAGCGGCGGGCGGTTTCCACCCCGATCCCGCAACCGTGGCCGACCTGGGCGACGTGCGGCCGCTCCGGCTCACCCGCCACAGCTGGAAGGGCCGGCTCTCACACTGCAACCACTCGTGGGGTCTGCCGCGGAGCTTCACGGTGATCGGCTCCCTGCCCCGATGGTGACCGGGCCCTCGCGCGCCTACGCCTCCAACTGGGGCCCGGTTCAACGGCCGAGAAACAACGGGGAGCCGGCGGTCTTGCATCGGTCCGACGATCCGCTCGTTGCCGGAGATGGCGCCTTCGAGCGTCGGCGTCAGGCGCTGAGCACGTCCAGGGAGAGGCGTTTGGCGCGGTCCAAATCGGTATCGTCGCCGAAGAGTTGGTAGCGGGTGTTGGCAGCGCGCAGGTAGGCGTCGATGCGGAAGGCGTCGTCGGCCGGGAAGCGGCTGCCGGCGGCGGACAGTTCGGACTCCAGCAGGTGCAGCCACTCGCGGACGAGGTCGCGGACGGCGTTGGCGACGGGGCCTTTGCGGCGGCCGTATTCGACCGAGGTCGTGGTGATGAAACACCCGCCGGGGAAGACGTCGTCGCGCAGGTAGGCGACCCAGTTGTCGAGCAGGGCGCAGAGCCGGGGCCGCCCCGGGGCGGCGGGCCACGACGGCTCGACGACGTGCCGCAGGTACAGGGTGCGGGCCTCGGCGACGGCGGCGATCTGGATTGCTTCCCGGTTGGCGAACACCGTGAGGATGCCGCTCTTGCTGTGCCCGGTCCGGGCGGCGAGCGCGCCGACGGTGATGGCGTCCAGCCCGTGCACGGTCGCGGACATGGCTGCCTGCCGGGCGACTTCGTGCCGTGTCCGGTCGCCGCGGGCGCGGCGGCCGTCGGCGCGCGGCGCGGGGGAATCCGCGGCGGAGTCGGGGGTGTCCGGGGCCATGCGCCGATTATATGCGACCGATTGGTCGTGTAGTGTGCCGCAATAATTACGACCGGTCGATCGCATAGTGGAGGTGCAGATCATGAGTGTCGACGGCGGCGCCGGGCTGGACGGCTTTGCGAAACGCGTGCTCTCGCTGTCCGGGGGCGAGAAGACCGTCCACGTGGCCGGGAACGGGCCTGCGGTGGTCGTGATGCCTGAAATGCCGGGTATCAGCCCCGACGTAGTGCGCTTCGCCGGGTGGGTGCGCGATGCGGGGTTCACCGTCTACGTGCCCTCGCTCTTCGGTGTCGACGGGGCGTATCCCACCGTCGAGCTCGCCGAGCCGATCCTCAAACGGGCGTGCGTCAGCGAGGAGTTCAGGGCGTTCGCGGGCGGTGGCACGAGTCCGGTGGCGGTGTGGCTGCGCGCACTGGCCAGGACCGCGCACGACGAGTGCGGCGGACCGGGCGTCGGCGCGGTGGGGATGTGCTTCACCGGCAACTTCGCGCTGAGCATGACGCTGGAACCGGCCGTCATCGCCCCGGTCCTCGGCCAGCCCTCGTTGCCACTGGACGACCCGGCCGCCCTGGAGCTGTCGCCCGAGGATGAGGCCGCCATCCGCGAGCGGTTCGAGCGCGACGGGCTCACCGCACTCGGCCTGCGCTTCGACACCGACAAGTGGTGTACCGGCCAACGCTTCGCCGCCTACGCACAACTGCTCGGCGACCGCTTCGACGGCCGCGTCCTCCCCGGCGAGTACGCGAACCCGGAACCACCGCCGTTCTTCCGCGACCTGGTCCAGACCCCCCACAGCGTGCTCACCGCGCACCTCGTCGACGAGGAAGGCCACCCCACCGTGCAAGCCCGCGACGAAGTCCTCGTATTCCTGCGCGCCCGCCTGCTTCCCGACCGCACCACGGCCTGACGGCCGGAAGCAGCTTGATCGCGACGGCACGCCGGCCGCGGTCCGCCGACGCGGTCGAGTTCGAGGTTCGTCAGGACGGGTAGGGCGCGGAGCAGGTCGGTGGCGCGGGCGGGGCTCGTGCGGAGGTTGGTGAGGATGCGCACGACCCGCCCGGCCACCACCAGCTCATCACGCTCGACCCGCGCATCGGCCAGCACCAAGATCAACTGATGGCGGCTTCTGGGCTCACCTTGGCTGGACCCCGGGTTCCGTCCGGGCCGTGGTCCTCCGCCTCCCCGGCATCATCTCTTATTCATTTGCCTAAAGGGTTTAGGCAAATTAGCCTTCCGTGTCATGAGGCCGCTGACCGAACAAGACATCCGCAACTCCTTCCTGAACTGCAGCAAGGGTGAGGCGAAGCGCCTGAACCTCCCCCGTGACCTGGCCGAACAGCCCTGGGACGACCTGGACTTCCTCGGCTGGCGGGACCAGCAGGCCCCGGACCGCGCCTACCTCGTCACCGAGCTCGACGGCCGTCCGCAGGGGCTCGTGCTGCGTAGCCCGGCAGCCGCCGCATGGCAGGCCCGGCGCAGCATCTGCTCCCTGTGCGTCACCACCCACACCGGCGGGGTCTCCCTCATGGTCGCGCCGAAGGCCGGGCCGGCCGGTCGCCAGGGCAACTCGGTGGGCGCGTACATGTGCAGTGACCTGGCCTGCTCGATGTACGTGCGAGGGAGCAAGGACGCGGGCGCCGGCTCCCGGCTGCACGAGTCGCTCACCCTGGAGGAGAAGATCCGGCGCACGGTGTCGAACGTCGCCGCCTTCATCGCCAAGGTCACGGCCTGACCGCCCGCGCAGGGCTGCTGGTCCGGCGTGGGGCGGCCCGGCGCCCGTCGGCGGTGAGCCCGCACCGGCAGGTCGCGATCGCCCGCCTGCCGGTGCGGCACGCAGCCGGCGGTGGGGGAGGTGGGTGCGGCGGGGGAGTCCGGGCGGACCGGCGCGCGGGGGAGGAACACGGCCCGGACGTCTGGGGCCGGACGGGACTCACGGCCAGCCCGTCGGCTTCGAGGTGACGGTGGCCCGGGCCGCGAGGATCGAGGCGCAGGCCTGCCCGACCGCTGTGGCCACCCAACCGGACGGCAGCGGCCCCTGCGCCCTGAGCGCGGCGGCCTGCCGCTGGAGCTCGCGGAGTGCGCCGCCCTGAGCGCTGGAGAGGCCCATCTCCTGGTAGTCGCCGAGGTCCGCGCCGCCGTCGAGGGACGTCTGCAGCCACGGCGTGATGCTTGTGACGCAGTCCGCCAGCGGGCTGTTCGACGGCTGCGGCTGCGGCTGCGTCGTGACGGCCGCGCTGGGTGCCGCGGCCGGCGCGCTTGCGCCGCACCCGGACGCCGCCGCGACCACGACCAGGCCGCACAGGAGCCGTTTGCGCATGCCCGCATTGTGGCTGCCGTCGGCCGGTCGCACCAGAGGCCGTACCGCCGCGGTCGCCGGAGGCCGTTCCCCCGCGCGGCGGCGCCCCGACGCCCCGGCCCCGCACCTGACCGGCCCGGGTGCCCCGCAGGGCCCACGCCCGACCACCCGCCCTCCACGACGGCGGCTACCGGGCGAGGTCCTCCAGGACGGCCTGCGCCGCGTTGTGCCCGGGGATACCGCTGACGCCGCCGCCGCGGACCGCCCCCGCGCCGCACAGCAGCACGTTCGGGTGCGCCGTCGCCACGCCCCAGCGGGCCGCGGCCCCTTCCGGATCCCCGGTCGCGAACGGGAACGAGAGGTCCTGATGGAAGATGTGACCGCCCGGCAGGCCGATCTCCCGCTCCAGGTCCAGCGGCGTCCTGGCCTCCACGCAGGGCAGCCCGGCGGCGTCCGGTGCCAGGCAGTCGGCGATCGGCTCGGCCAGCACCTCGTCCAGCTGCGCCAGGCTCGACGCCAGCGCGCGCTCCTTGGCCGCCGGGTCGGTGAACAGCCGTGCGGGCATGTGCAGGCCGAACAACGTCAGTGTCTGGAACCCCTGTCGGACCGCCTCCGAACCCAGGATCGACGGGTCGGTGAGTGTGTGGCAGTAGATCTCCGACGGCGGCGCCGAGGGCATCCGGCCCGCCTCCGCCTCGGCGTAGGCCGTCTCCAACTGCCCGTAGGACTCGGCGATGTGGAAGGTCCCCGCGAAGGCGTCACGCGGATCCGTGGCGGCGTCCCTGAGTCGCGGCAGCCGGCGCAGCACCATGTTGACCTTCAGCTGGGCGCCCTCCGGTGCGGGCCCGGGCTCCTCGCCCAGCAGCCGTGCCAGGGTCGCCGGGGCGGCGTTCACCAGGACCCGGCTGCCCACTGCCGCCGCCTCCCCGCCCTGATGACGGTAGGTCACCTCGGCCTCGCCGACGCCGTCAGTGGCGATGGCGGTGACCTCGCAGCCGGTCCGGATCTCCGCCCCGGCCGCCAGCGCCGCCCCGGCCAGCGCGCCCGTCACCGCGCCCATGCCGCCGACCGGGACGTCCCAGTCGCCCGTCCCGTTGCCGATCACGTGGTAGAGGAAGCAGCGGTTCTGCCGCAGTGAGGGGTCGTGGGCATGGGTGAAGGTACCGATCAGGGCGTCCGTGAGCACCACTCCGCGCACCAGGTCGTCGGCGAAGGTCCGTTCGATCGTCTCGCCCAGCGGTCGTTCGAACAGCGCCTCCCAGGCGGCGTCGTCCGCGACCAGCCGGCGCAGCCCGGCGCGTGAGGGCAGCGGCTCGGTGAGCGTCGGGAACACCTGCCGGGCGACCTGCCCGGTCATCCCGTAGAAGCGCTGCCAGGCGCTCCACTCGCGCTCCGAGCCGGTCAGCGCCCGGAACGAGTCCCGCGTCCGGCCCGGGTCGGCGGCGTCCACCAGCAGTCCGGTGGGCTTCCCGTCCCGGACGGCGGGGGTGTACGAGGCGATCCGGCGCCGGCGCAGGTCCAGCCGCAGCCCCAGCTCCCGGATCACCTTCCGCGGCAGCAGGCTCACCAGGTACGAGTAGCGCGACAGCCGGGCGTCCACCCCCGCGAACGCATGGGCCGACACCGCCGCCCCGCCCACCTCGGGCAGCCGCTCGAGCACCAGGACCCGTTGCCCGGCCCGCGCGAGGTAGGCCGCCGCCACCAGTCCGTTGTGCCCACCACCGACGATCACCACGTCGTACCGGGCCGACGAGTTCGTGTTCACCCGGCCACGCTACGGCACGGCGGAACGCCGGGGAACAGCCGCGCACCGACGCGTTGCGCCCGGATCCCGGCGGGTGACGCGTCGCCCTCGCCGGGTCGGGACATCCTCACTCGGTGGGGGATCGCGGCGTGTGACGGACGCCGTTGTTCACCTCCGGCGTCGATGTGGCCGGGTGGGCGCGCCGCCGGTGCAGCCACACGTACAGCAGCAGGCACGGCAGCAGCAGGCCGACGACGCTGAGGGCGATGAACGCCGCCAGGCTGTCGATGTGCTCGACCAGCCAGCCGAAGTTCTGCCCGAAGAAGCCGACCACGAAGGACAGCGGGAGGAACACGGTCGCGATGATCGTGAGCCGCTCCATCGTGGCGCTCTGCCGGAGGTTGATCCTGTTCTGCTCGACGGAGATCACCGCGATGTTCGCCTCCAGGACGGTGGTCAGCAGGTCGCGTTGGGCGGCGACCTCCTCGTTGACCAGCAGGAGGTGGTCGTGCACGTCGCGGAAGTACGGGAGCAGTCCGGCCGCCGACCTGCCGCCCCGGAGCCGCCTGGCGAGCACGGTGAGAAGGGGGTGGACGGCACGGTAGAAGTCGGTGGCCTCGCGACGCAGGAAGTAGATCCGCTCGGTCGGGGCGACCGCGCCGGAGAACACGGTGGCCTCGATCTGCTCGATGTCGCGCTCGAGTTCGGTGACGACGGGTGCGTAGCTGTCGACCACCTGGTCGAGGATCGCCCACAGTGTCGAGGCGCTGCCGGTGCGCAGCAGTTCGGGGCTGCGTTCGAGCCGGCCGCGGGCACCGGCCAGCTCGCTGGCGATGCCCTGGCGGACGGTGATCACGAAGTGTTCGGCCAGGAAGATGCTGATCTCGCCGGTGTCGATCTCCTCGCGTTCGTCGTCGTAGCGCGCGGTCCGCAGGATGATCAGCTCGGTGCCGTCCTCGTACTGCTCGGCCTTCGGTCGCAGGTGGAAGGCCTGGGCGTCCTCGACGGCGAGCTCGTGCAGCCCGAAGCTCTCGCGGACCCTGGCCAGTTCTTCGGGGCCCGGCTCGAACATGCCCAGCCAGACGAATCCGCCCAGCGAGCAGCGCGCGGCCGCCTCCTCCAGCTGCATGGGGCCCTCGTGCTGCCGGCGTCCGTCACGGTAGTGCGCGCAGTCGACGATCATGGCCTTCCTCCTCGCACCCGGCCGACCACGCCGTGTGCCGCCCCACCGGCGGCTCGGCGCGCCGTGGTCGCCTCCCCGCAATAGATGGTCCTCCGATCCGGCCGGACGTGCTCCATGGCGGGCCGGGGGCCCGGGCCGCGCAGGTGTTCGCGGCGGTGAGCGGGCGGTGAGGGTGCGGTGAGCGGTCGTCGGCAGTCTTCGGTTCATCGCCGGAACCGCCGAGGGGCCGGCCACGACCGAGGGAGCATGATCATGGGTGAGCTGACCGGCAAGGCGGCGCTGGTGACGGGCGGATCGCGCGGGATCGGCCGGGCGGTCGCGCTGCGGCTGGCCGCCGAGGGCGCGCTGGTCGCGGTGCACTTCGGCGGCAACGAGGCTGCCGCCGAGGAGACCGTGGCCCGGATCGGGGCCGCGGGCGGCCGGGCGTTCGCGGTGCGGGCCCGGTTCGGCGAGAGCGGCGCGGTGGACCGGCTGTTCGAGGGGCTGACCGCGGGGCTGGCGGAGCACGGGGTGAAGGGCCTGGACATCCTGGTCAACAACGCGGGCATCATCTCCGGCAGTTCGATCGGGCAGGTCACCGAGGAGGAGTTCACGCGGCTGCTGGCGGTCAACGTGAGCACGCCGTTCTTCGTGATCCAGAAGGCGCTGGCGCTGCTGAACGACGGCGGGCGGATCATCAACATGGGGTCGACGGCCAGCCGGTTCGCCGTCTCCACGCAGATCGGCTACACCGTCACCAAGGCGGCGCTGGAGTCGATGGGCCCCTCGCTCGCCAACGAGCTGGGCCGGCGCGGGATCACGGTCAACACGGTCGCGCCCGGTGCGGTGCGGACCGACATGACCGCGGCCTACACCGGGATTCCCGAGGTGGTCGCGGGCCTGGAGTCGATCACCGCGCTGGGCCGGCTCGGCGAGCCGGAGGACGTCGCCGACGTCGTGGGCTTCCTGGCGGGCCCGCAGGGGCGTTGGGTGACCGGTCAGACGGTCGACGTCTCGGGCGGCACCTACCTCGGCCCCATCGTCCCGGCGTGATCATCTCTGGTGGATAATCACCCGCATGCGGTTCGGAATCCTCGGCGATACCAAGGCGTGGCGCGACGACGGGGCCGAGGTCCCGCTCGGCGGGCCGGCCCGACGGGCACTGCTGGCACTGCTGTTGGTCCGCCCCGGCGAGGTGGTCTCCGCCGACCGGCTGGCCGAGGAGGTCGACCCGGCCGCCGAGTTGTCGGCGCACGCGGTGCAGTCCCAGGTGTCCCGGTTGCGGACGGCCCTGGGACAGACGGCCGCGATCGAGCGCGCAGGGGCGGGCTACCGGATCGTGGTCGAGCCGGACGCCGTGGACGCCTGCCGGTTCGAGAGGCTCGCCGGCGAGGGCCGCGCCGCTCTGCGGGACGGCGACGCCGAACAGGCCGTCGCGCTGCTGCGGGAGGCGCTCGGGCTGTGGCGAGGTCCCGCGCTGGACGAGGTCGCCGAGCGCGAGACGGCCCGGGCGGCGGCGGCACGGCTGGAGGAGCTGCGGCTCGCAGCGCTGGAGGACCGGTTCGAGGGGGAGCTCCGTCTCGGCGAGCACCGCGCGGCCGTACCGGAACTGCGCGAACTCGTCGGCCGCCACCCGCTCCGTGAGCACCTGGCGGCGCTGCTGATGCGCGCCCTGTTCGCCGAGGGCGGCCAGGCCGAGGCACTGGTGGTGTTCGAGGAGACCAGGCTCCACCTGGCCGAGGAGCTCGGCGCCGACCCCTCGGCCGAACTGGCCGCCCTCCACCGGGAGTTGCTGAGTGCCGATCGGGCGCCGGCGCCGGCCGCGCCACCGGCGCAGCTCACCTCCTTCGTGGGCCGCGCCGACGAGGTGAACGAGACCGCGGAGCTGCTGCGGGTGGCCCGGCTGGTCACCCTGGTCGGCCCCGGCGGTGTGGGGAAGACCAGGCTCTCCGTCGAACTCGCCGGCAGCGTCGCCGACGAGGTGTGCTTCGTCGAGCTTGCCCCGCTGCGCGACGGCGCCGCGCTGCCGCAGCTGCTGCTGGGCGCACTCGGCCTGCGCGAGAGCGGGCTCCACCTGGACGGCGCGCGGGCACCGGTCGACCGCCTGATCACGGCGCTGTCGGACCGGGTCCTCCTGCTCGTCCTGGACAACTGCGAGCACCTGGTCGAGGAGACCGCGACGCTGGTGGCGCGGCTGCTGGCGACCTGCCCGCGGCTGCGGGTCCTGGCCACCAGCCGTGAGCCGCTCGGCATCATCGGCGAGAGCCTGCAGTACGTCGGGCCGCTCGACGAGGACGCGGCGGTACGGCTGTTCACCGACCGGGCCGCCGCCGTGCGGCGCGGCTTCGCCGCCGATCCCGCTCTCCTGCGGAGGATCTGCACGGCGTTGGACGGCCTGCCGCTGGCCATCGAACTGACCGCGGCCCGGCTGCGCACGCTGGAGGTCGCCGACCTCGCGGGACGCCTGGACGACCTGCTCGGGATCGCCGCGCGCGGCGCCCGTACGGCCGACCAGCGCCACCGGACCCTGCGCTCGGTGGTCGCCTGGGGCTGGGACCTGCTCTCCGAACCCGAGCGGCGGGCCGCCCGGCGGTTCGCGGTCTTCGCCGGCGGAGCGTCGGCCCAGGCGGCGGCGCAGGTGTGCGACGCCGACGGCGAGACGCTGGAGTCGCTGGCGGACAAGTCCTTCCTGCAGGCCGGCCGCGGCCGGTACCGGATGCTGGAGACGATCCGCACCTTCGCCGCCGAACAGCTGGCGGCGGCGGGTGAGCAGGACGTGGCCGGCCGCGCCCACGCCCGGTACGTCCGGCAGCTGGTCCGGACCGCCGACCCGTACCTGCGGACGGCCGAGCAGCTGGAGTGGCTGCCGGCCGTCTCCGCCGTGCACGACGACCTCCTGGCGGCGGTGCGTTGGGCCGTCGCCGCGCAGGAGGCCGAGACGGCCCTGGAGCTGCTGGCCTCAGCCTCGGCCTACCTGTGGATCCGGGGCGCCTCGGCGTCGGCGGCGCCGCACGCCGCCGCGCTGCTGCAGCAGATCGGCGACCGGCCCCCGTTGGGGTGCGGTGAGGAGTACGCGGTGTGCGTGCTGCTCGCGGCGTCCGGCAGCGCCGGGCGGCCGCTCTGGCAGCGGCACCGTGCCACGGCCGAAGAGGCGCTGGCCGCGGCCTGGCCGGGTGAGCGGGCGGGCCGGTACCCGGTCGCGCTGCTGGTGTGGATGATGCGCAGCGCCGGCCAGGCCCGGGCCGAGGACCGGCAGAGCGCCTTCGAGCTGGTCTCGGCCCAGCTTGACTGCCCCGAGCCGTGGGCACGGGCGGTGGCCCGGTACGTGTCCGGATTCGGCTTCCTCGGTGCGGGCGACACCCCGGGGGCCGAGCACGCCTTCGGGCTGGCCGTCGACGAGTTCGGTGTGCTCGGCGACCGCTGGGGAGCCGCCTTGGCCCTGGACATGCTCGCCGGAGTGGCGGCCGGGCGCGGTGACCGGATGGAGGCGGTCGCGCTGACCGATCGGGCCATCGCCCTGACCGAACAGCTCGGCGCCCTGGAGGACGCCGCCGACCTGCTCGTCAACCGGGGTGACCAGTTCGCCGCCGACGACCGTCCCGCGGCCGGAGCCGACTACGCGCGCGCCGCGGAGCTGGCCGTCGGCGCCGGCAGCGCCGACGGCCTCGCGGCCGCCCTGCGGGGGCAGGCCGACCTCGCCCTGTCCGACGGCGACCTGACCGCGGCGGAACGGCTCTACTCCGAGGCGCTGGAACGGATCGACCCGCACTGGATCAAGGCCCTCGGCAACCGGGTGCGCGCGCTCGCGGGGCTCGCCCGCATCGCCGAACTGCGCGGTGACCACGCCACGGCCCGGACGCGCTACCGAACGGCCGCCGAGTCCGCGGCCGAGGTGGGCCACGACGCCCCCGCGCTGCTGCGCCTGCTCGGCCTTCCCGAGCCCGTCGTGGAGGCGGTGAGCCGGCGGTGAGCCCGCGGTGAGCACCCCCGGGCAGGCTCACCACCATGAAGAACCGCAACGTACTGATCTCCGGCGCCTCCGTCGCCGGCCCCGTCCTCGCCTACTGGCTCCACCGCCACGGCTTCAACCCGGTCATCGTGGAGCGCGCCCCCGCGCTGCGCGACGGCGGCTACGCCGTCGACTTCCGCGGCGAGGCGCACCTGTCGATCCTGCGCCGGATGGGCATCCTGGCCGAGCTCGAGAGCGCCCGTACCGGCACGGGCTCGATGTCCTACGTCAACAGCGCCGGAAAGCCGCAGGCCAAGCTGCCCGCCGACCTGTTCGCCGGGGATCTCGAGATCCTCCGCGGAGACCTCGCGCGCATCCTGTACGACGCCACCACGGACCACACCGAGTACCTCTTCGGAGACTCCGTCACCTCGCTCACCGAGGACGCCGACGGTGTGACCGTCACCTTCGAGCGTGCCGCCCCCCGCAGGTTCGACCTGGTGATCGGCGCCGACGGGCTGCACTCCAACACCCGCCGCCTGGCCTTCGGCCCCGAGGAGGAGTTCGTCAGGCACCTCGGCGTCTACTGCGCGATCTTCACCACCGACAACCACCTCGGCCTCGACCATACCGGGCACGCCTACCGCACCGCCGGCAAGCTCGTCGCGATGTACAGCGCGCGCGACAACGCCGAGGCCAAGGCCGTCTTCTATTTCGGCTCGCCGCAGCTGGGGCTGGACCGCCGGGACGTGGTGCGCCAACAAGCCGTCCTGGCCGAGCACTTCACCGGCAACGGCTGGCAGAGCGACCGGCTGCTGCACGACATGCGGTACGCGCCCGACTTCTACTTCGACTCCGTGGGGCAGGTGCACATGGACGCCTGGACGCGTGGCCGGGTCGCGCTGGTCGGCGACGCCGCCTACTGCCCCTCCTCCCTGTCGGGGATGGGCTCGGGCCTCGCCCTGGTCGGCGCGTACGTCCTCGCCGGCGAGCTGGCCGCCGCCGACGGTGACCACCGCGTCGCCTACGCCCGCTACCAGGAGCAGGTGCGCGCGTACGCGACCGGCTGCCAGAAGATGGGCGACGGCGTCGCCAAGCTCATGATCCCGGACAGCCGCCTGATGGCCTCCGTGCTCAACCGCTACTACAAGGTCATGCCCTACCTGCCGGGCAAGAACATGGCCGCCAAGATCGCCCGCAAGGCCGCCGAGAACATCACGCTCCAGGACTACCCGGCCGGACTGCCGGGAACCTTTCCGCGGCGGGGCACGGCAGTCGGCTAGGACCTGGGGCTTGTCCGGCAAGCTCCGGGGGCGGCGGGCTCGGCCGGGTCCCTTCGAGGGCTCCGGCCGCCGCCCGGCCCCCCGGGGGCATGGGCGGTTGAGGGTCCGGCGGTTCCGCGCCCGAGGGCGTCCCCGCTGCCGGAGACGTGCGGGAGGGGCGCGCCGCCGGCTTTTCCCGACTCCCCGTAACTTCTGCGTGCGCGCACCGTTTATCCCATAGTCCGACCGACTTATGGGCTGAGGGGAATCCGCCGTGGCCACCGTGCCGTACCAGACGTCCGCCGACACCGCCGAGAGGCTGATCGCTGAGGCGATGAAGCAGGGCACCAGCCATCTGACGACCGGGCTGGACGCGCCACCGGGCACCCACCTGCGGATCGGGGGCAGGGATCTGGTCAACTTCGGTACCTGTGGCTACCTCTCCCTCGAACAGGACGAGCGCATCCAGCGTGGCGCCATCGACGCGATCAAGCGCTTCGGCGTCCAGTTCTCGGTCTCGCGGTCGTACGTGGCGTCCGGACTGAACCTCGAACTCGAAGAACTGCTGCGGGAGATGTACGCCGGTCACCCCGTGCTCGTGTACTCCTCGACATCGCTGTGCCACATCTCCGTGCTGCCGGCCCTGCTCGGGGCCGGCGACATCGCCGTGCTGGACCAGCAGGTCCACTTCAGCGTCCAGACGGCCGCCCAACTCGTGCGGCAGCAGGGCGTCGAGCTCGCGATGGTGCGGCACGGCGACCTGGGCGCGCTGGAGCGGCGGCTGCGGCGCGCGGAGGCCACCGGCGAGAGGGTCTGGTACCTGATCGACGGCGTGTACTCGATGTTCGGTGACGTCGCGCCGGTCGAGGACCTCGTCCGGCTGATGGCGGCGTACCCCTCGCTGCACCTCTACGTGGACGACGCGCACGGCATGAGCTGGTACGGGCGGCACGGCGCGGGCTACGTCTTCGAGAAGCTCGGCCGGCGCCTCGGCGAGCGCGTGGTGCTGGTCACGACGCTCGCCAAGGGGTTCGGGACCATCGGCGGCGTGGCCGTGTTCCCCACCGAGCAGGCCTTCGGCAAGGTCCGGATCAACGGGGGGCCGCTGATGTACTCCCACCCGTTGCCGCCCCCGATGCTCGGGGCGGCGATCGCCTCCGCGCGGATCCATCTCTCCGCCCGGATCGAGGCCGTCCAGGCGGACCTGGCGCAGCGCCGGGACTACTGCAACGAGCTGCTGGCCGCCGCCGGCCTGCCCGTCGTCTCCGACCCCCGGACGCCGATCTACTTCATCGGCCTCGGCGAACCGGAGGTGAGTTACGCCATGGTGCGGCGGATGCTCGACGAGGGGTTCTACGTGAACCAGTCCTCCTTCCCCGTCGTCCCCCTGAAGAAGTCGGGCCTGCGCTTCACCCTCACCCGGCATGTCGACCGTGACCACATCCGGGGGCTGGTCGAGGCCGTGGCGCACCACCTCCCGCAGGCGCTCGACGAGGCCGGCCGCACCATGGCCGACGTCCGGGCCGCGTTCGGGCCCATGCTGCCCGAGGCCGGCGCGGCCCTGGCGCGGACGGATTAGGGGCGCCCCGGCCGCGGGGTGGCGGAGCGGGCGGCCGTCGCCTTCCGGCGGCGTCAGGCCCGTTCCGCCGCCAGGAGGGCGGCGGCGATGCGGCGTGCCCGTCGCGCGGGTTCCGTGGTGCCCGTCCCCGGCTACACCCTCAGCGATGCCGACGGCGTCCCGCGAGAACACCTGACGGGTGTCCGGTTCGCGATCGAGGGCGGTTTCGTCCACGTCGCCGTGCTGGGAACGGCGGACATCCAGGTCGTCTCCGCGCCGGCCGTCCGCCTGCTCGGCTACCCCGCCCCGGCACCGGGGGAGGGCTGACGAACGGGCGAGGCCCCCGGCATCCCACCCTCCCGGGGCCGTCCGTACCGGGCGCCCAGGACTCCGCCGGCCCCGGCCCTCACTCCGGCAGGGCCTGACAAAGCCCTGCCGGGGCGTCACCACGCCCGTACCCGAGACCCCGCGGCCGTGACGTCGCCGTGTCGCCCGGTTGGCGCCGGCCGGCGGGACAGGCTTCCGCCGGACGGTGCAATGGCAGACGAGGGTGGTCAGGGCCACGCCGAGATCCGGCTGCCGGAACCGCCCCGGAATGGACGGCGAAGTGTCCACGAGCAGTTCTGAGGACGTTGCCCGCGAGGCAGGCCCGCTGTTCCGCCTCGGGAGACAACTCGCCGTGGAGGATGCGATGCAGCGGCGGCTTCACTACCACCTTCTGCGGCTGACGGTTGTCGGCCTCACCCAGGAGGACATGACGGAGCTGAGCGAGCTCGGCCGCCTCGCGCTCTCGAACGCCGGCACCTCCGAGCAGTCGGCAGGGATCAGGCAGCGGGCCGGTGCGAGCGCTCTCGCCGTGGCGATCGCCGGCATCGTCGAGGAGACCGGGAGCGGGCAGGCCATGCTCGGCGCGGTCCTCGGCGCCTACGCGGCGATCGGCGCGAACTCCGGGGACAACCGTGAGGCGGCGGCGGTGATGGGCGCGGTCGGCGGTGCGACGGCCGCGTCGGCCGGCCCCTTCGTCCTCGAGCGGATCGGCGAAGTGGGCCTGCCCCAGTACCTCGGCACGCCGGAGTGAAATCACCCCTCGGGGCCGGGCCCGATCCGAGGGAGCCCCACTCCGCCGGACGCCCGGCGAGTGCCGCGGTGATCCACCGGCCGGCCGTCCTCGGCGATCACGCCGACGGGCCTGCGCCCGGCGTCGAGTCCCCCTAGGGTGGAGATGTGTGGCGCCCAGGGCGGCCGGTGTGCCGGCGGGTGCCCGGGACCAGGCCGCAGCCGGACGTCGACGGCACCGTCCTCGACGACATCGTCCTCGGCTGTACCGCGCCACCGCGTCGGCCGCGCCGACCCCGGGCGGGTACGGCAGCCGGGGTCCTGACGCCCCACGGGAGCGAGGTGCGATGCGCCGCTTGCCCGGCCGGCCGGAGCACCCGCGCCGAGCCCGCCCCGATCCGGCGGTGCTACACCGCGCGGTCCGGGTCACCGCGGCCGCGTGCGCCGGCTTCTACACCTTCCGCTACGGCCTCCACCAGCCGGTGACGGCCACGTACGCGCTGTTCGGGGCGGTGGCGGTCGGTGTCCTGGCCCGGGTGGAGGGCGACGCGCGAAGCCGGGCGCGCACGCTGCTGCTGACGCTGCCGTTCGCCTGGGTACTGGTGTGCCTGGGCACCGTCCTGGCCGTGCACACCGGGGCGGCGGCGCTGGGGATGGCGGGCGTGGGCTTCGCGGTGGCCTTCGGCTCGGTGGGCGGGCCGCGGCTGGTCGGGCTGGCGAACGGGCTCCAGCTGTTCTACATCCTCCCGTGCTTCCCTCCCTACGCCCCGGACACCCTGCCGCAGCGGCTGACCGGCGTGGCGGCGGGTCTGCTGCTGCTCGCCGCGGCGGAGCGGCTGCTGTGGCCGGAGCCGCCGCCGCCGGACTACCGCGGCCATCTGGCCCGCGCCGCCGAGGCGCTGGCGCGGCTGGCGGACCTGGCCGCCGCCGACTGCGCCGGCCGCCCGCCCACAGCGGCCCCGCCCACGGCGCCGTCCGACGGCCGCGCACCGCCGGGCCGGGCCGGCGCGCCCCGGACGGCGCCCGGCAACCCGGCCGAGGCGCCGGACGACGCTGCGAACGGGACGGCGGACGTGCCGGAGCAGGCTCTGGCCCTCCTCGACCAGCTGCGGTTCTCCCGGATCCCGACGATGGAGCGGCCCGCCGGGCCGGGCGCCGTCGATCGCGCCCTCACCCACTGCGCCACCACCCTGCACTACATCGGAGCCGAGTTGCTGCGGGTCCGCCGGCTCGGGCCCGTCGGCGGGCCCTACCCGCAGGCGGCCGTTCTGGTGGCGGCCACCGCTGACGCCCTGCGCGCGGCGGGGGCCGGGGTGCGGGCGGGCGGGCCGGTCCCCGCCACGGCGCCGATCGAGGCGCGGATCGCCGCGTTCGAGGCCGCCCGCACCTCACCGGGGCCCGCCCCCGGCTCGGCCCTCGGCTCAGGCACCGCCCCCGGCTCGGCCCTCGGCTCTGGCCCCCGCTCTGGCCCCCGCTCTGGCCCCGGCGCCGACTCGGGCCCCGACGCGGTGGCAGGCCACGCGCGGACGGCGGCGGCCCGGCTGGGGCTCGGCACGGTCGCCCTGAACGCCGCCGAGGGAGCCCGCTTCCTCACCCTCGCCACCCGCACCGCCCGCCACGCGCCGCCACCGGCCGACGACACGCCTCCCGACCAGCGGCCCGGCCCGTTCTGGTACGCCCACGAGCCGGTCGCGATGCTCTGGTGGCGCCGCATCCGCGGCAACCTGACGACCCGCTCGGTGTACTTCCGCAACGCTCTGCGCACGGCCGGAGCCCTGAGCGCCGCCCGCCTGGTGGTCGGCGCCCTCGACCTCACCCACGGCTTCTGGGTGCTGCTGGCGACCCTCACCCTGATGCGCACCAGCGCCGCCGACACCCGGATGACACTGCGTCCGGCCCTGGTCGGCACGGCCTGCGGCGCCGCCGTGACCGCCGCGGTGCTGCTGGCGGTCGGTGAACACCCGGCCTTCTACGCCGCGGCGCTGCCGCCGGTGATGCTGTTCGCGTTCGCCGTCGGCCCGGTGCTCGGGCTGGCCTGGGCGCAGGGGCTGTTCACCGTCGTGGTGGCCATGGTCTTCACCCAGCTGGCCCCGGCCAGCTGGCGGTTGGCCGAGGCCCGGCTGTTCAACGTGGCCACGGGCGCGGCGATCGGCATCCTCGCCGGGCTCTGCGCCTGGCCCCGCGGCGGTGGCCAGGACCTTCGGCGGCGCACCGCCGAACTGCTCGACCAGAGCGCCGCGGCCCTGTGCGAGACGGTCGCCGTGGTCACCGGGACGGGCCCGGCGCAGGGAGCCCTGGGCCGGGCCCGGCACTCCGCGCTGCTCACCGAGGCGCTGTACGCCCAGTACCGCAGCGAGCGGCACGATCCGGCCGAGGACGGGCCGAACTGGCAGGCCGCCGTGCTCACCGGGCAGCACACCGTTCGGGGCGCCGAGCCGCTGCTGGCCCGTATCCCGCCCGGCACCGCGGCCACCGGCCCGGACGGGGCGGCGAGGCTGGTGGGCCGTGCGGAGCAGGTCGCCGCGGCGTTCCGCCGCCAGGGCACGGCGCTGCTGGAGCGCGGCCCCGCCGGCACCGCCGACCGGGCCCTGGCCGACGCCCGTGCCGCGCTGCGCGACGAGCGTGCGACGGCCACCCGGATGCCCGCCGACCCGGCGTCACTGCACACCGTCGATGTGACCCTCTGGCTCACCGGGCTGCTCGACGACCTGACCCGGGTGCAGGGCAACACCCGCTCGGCCCTCGGTGACACGGACGGACACCGCCCGCAGACCCGGGGACCATGACGGGTCCTTGACGGATCGTCAGATGACCGTCCAGAGGCGGGGGCGCCGTCGGTCCGTCTCGCCCGGCAGGCCGCAGGACCGTCGCGCACGAGGTCGCCGCCGTCCGTACGCGGCTGCCCGCCGCCCGGTCGCGGCCGACGAGCTGGACGGACGAGCATCTGCGACGCCGTCCGCGACCGCGGCTACACCTGGCGGGTCTCCGCCCGGGTCGACTGCGTGGACGCCGACCTGCTGGAGCGGATGGCCGAGGCCGGATGCGTCGCCCTCTACCTGGGCATCGAGACCGGCTCGCCGCGCCTGCAGCAGGTCATCAAGAAGCGGCTGGACCTCGGACTCCTCGAAGAGGTCCTCGACCACACCGAACGCCTCGGCATCGCCGCCACGGTCTCCTTCATCACCGGCCACCCCGAGGAGGAACCCGCCGACCAGGACGCCACTCTCGACCTCCTCGGCGACTGCCTGCGCCGGCCGCGGAAGGCCTGCACCACCCCGCTGCACGTCCGGCGGCTTCTTCCTCGACTCCGGGGCGTCCGACGGCGTCGAGGTCAGCAACACCCGCGTGCTGGAGCGTGCGTTCGGCTGGACGGGCATCTGCGTCGAGCCGAACGCCGCCCTGTACGCCGAGCTCGTCGCGAACCGGTCCTGCCACTGCGTCAACTGCTGCCTCTACGAGCGGGACGACGACGTCGAGTTCGTCGAGGCCGGGACCATCGGCGGCATCCTCGACGAGTACCACCCCGCCCTGCTCGACCGGGCCCGCGGCCTCCTCGGCGCCGCGCCCGGCGGGCCGCCGCCGACCGTCCGCAAGCCCGCCCGCACCGTCCGCTCGGTGCTGCGCGGGTACGGCGCGCCGCCCGTCATCGACTACTGGAGCCTCGACACCGAGGGCTCGGAGCTCACGATCCTGCGCAGCTTCCCCTTCGACGAGTACACCGTGCGGGTCCTGACCGTCGAGCACAACTGGTCGCCCTCCCGCGCGGTCCTGCGGCGGTTCCTCGAAGCCCGGGGCTTCCGCTGGGCCGCGGCGCTCGGCTGCGACGACTGCTACGTGAGCGGCGCGGTGGCCGGCGCCGGCCCGGGCTTCGGCCCCGGGGCGGACGGGCCGGACAGGACGGACGGCGGTCTCTTCGGCGAGCGGGCCGGCGGCCATGCCTGGCGCAGCTCGGTCTGGCGCCGCCGCTGACGCTCCGGAGCAGGGGGCCGCCTACGAGGCGGCCGCTCCGGCGGCTCCTCGCCGGGCGGCGCTGCGGTGCTTGGCGAGCTTGGCCAGCGCGAACACCACGACGGCGGCGCAGCCCACGGCGGCCCACGCCGGCAGGAACACCGACGCGGGAACCAGGCCTGCCGAGGTGAGCAGCAGGCACGGCAGGTACCAGCCGAGAACGGTACGAAGGGCATCCCCGTACCGCAGCGAGATGGCGGCGTTGGCGGAGTAGAAGGCGAGGATGCCGCCGCACAGCGCCCACCGGGAGCCGGGCGGCAGCGGATGGTCGGGCTCGGCCACCGCGGTGCCGAGGGCGGCGGCGATCACGGTGATACCGGAGACCAGAACGAACGGCAGGTACATCACGGTGTCGCGGATGGCGCGGTCCGACCCGCCGGCCTGCGCCCGCAGGAGTCCGCGGGCGGCCTCCGCGGTGCCCCAGACGAAGAAGATCATCGCGAGTTCGGCCACCACCACGAAACCGAGCAGCGCGGCGGCGCCGGACGGACCGGTGAAATGGTCGGCGAGGGTGACGACGACGGTGAAGACGCTCTCGCCGAGCACGATGACGACGAACAGGCCGATTCGCTCGACCAGGTGCTCGGTGGAGAGCCGGGCGTAGAACTGCGTGCTGATGCCGGCGCGGATCACCAGCAGCGTCACCTCCAGCACGACCGCCGCGATCCAGAGCACGAACCTGCCCGGGCTCGGCACCGCGGCCGAGACCGCCCAGAGCACGGCCGGCGTCAGGCAGTACAGCACCGGCCGCCAGAGCGGCAGCGGACTGCCGGGCTGCCGCGCCCGGCCGAACCAGATGCCGAAGAACGCGAGCCGCACCCCGGCCGCCCCCAGCGCATACGCCCACGCCCGGTCGCCCAGCCCGTCCGGCGCCGCGGCCGCCATCAGCCCGAGGGCGGGCATCGCGCCCAGCAGCATTGCCTGGCTGCCGGGACGGTCGGAGCCGAACACGTTGATCGTGATCGTCAGGTTGGCCCAGGCCCACCAGGCCGGGAAGAACAGCACCAGAAAGGTGCCGAACTGTTTCGCCCCGGGATCGCCGTGCAGGTCGTGCGCCAGCACACTCACGGTGACGACGAACACCAGGTCGAAGAAGAGCTCGAACCAGCCCGCCCGCTGCTCCTCCGGCACCGCCTCTTGTGCCATCACCTCACCACTGTGCCCGCCCGCCGGCGCCCACCGGCGGAGGGCGCGCCGTCGGGCCGGGGCACCGACCGGCCCACGACCCCCTGAACGGGGACACGGGACGGCCCGGCGGGTGGAGGCGGGCGGGCGCGCGAGCCAGGGCGCATCCCCGGCACAGGCCGGCGGCCGCCGCAGGCCGTGCTGCCGTCAGGCGCCGAAGACGGCGACGGGGTCGCCGGTGAACCAGGTGTTGTCGATGCGCATCCGGCGGATGAGCCAGCGGCTGCCGTCGCGCACCAGGTCCACGGTGTAGGGGTTCTTGAGCAGGGCGTGCGTGCCCGGGTCGGCCGTGAGCAGGTGCTGGGCCTCGACGAGCGCGGTGAGGCGGGCGGTGTCCCCGTCGATGGTGATCCGCGGGTTGGTGACCTGGTGGGTGGTGTCCACCCGGCCGGTGAACATGGCGAGGATGGCGTCGACGATGGTGTCCCGGCCGCTCATCAGCGGCGGCTTGCCGCCCCAGCGTGCGGCGGCCGGGCGGAAGTCGAGCTCCGCGTCGGCGGTGAAGGCCGAGGCGAACAGCTCGCGGTCCTTGAGGTCCTGGCCGAGGCCGAACCGGTAGAGGGCGTCGGTGATTTCGGCGCGGTCACGCAGTTCGGCGACCACCGCGGCGGTGTCGGCGGGCTGCGCGGCCAGGGCGTGGTGGGCGGTGGTGTCCATCGGGTCCTCCGGTGAGTGACTGACGTCGTGTTCGACGTCACCCACTCTGGCGCAGTGATCACTGGCGACCAACGGCCGTGTGCGCAATGATCGTGAACCCGGGCTTAACGGCAGGAGGGGCGGCACGTGATCGAGCGGCACGAGGTGGAGGCGTTCCTGGCGCTCGCGGAGGAGCTGCACTTCGGCCGCACCGCCGAGCGGCTGCACGTGACCACCGCCCGCGTCAGCCAGACCATCCGCAAGCTGGAGCGGAGGGTGGGTGTGCCGCTGTTCCGCCGCACCAGCCGCCGCGTCGAACTCACCTCCACGGGCGCGCAGTTGCAGGAGGAGCTGCGCCCTGCCTGGGCGGGAGTGCGGACGGCGGTGGAGCGGGCGGTGGAGGCGGGACGAGGCGTGTCCGGCACCCTGCACGTCACCTTCGTCAGCGCGGCCGGCGCACAACTCCTGGCCGGCGTGACCAAGCTGTTCCGCGAGCGGGTCCCCGACTGCGAGGTGCGCATCCGGGAGGTGCAGGCGGGGCAGTTGCTGCACTGGCTGCACTCCGGCGAGGTGGACCTCGCGCTGAGCGCCCTCCCCGTCGGCGAACCCGGCATCGCCCATGGCCCGGTGCTGGTGCGCGAGGCGTGGATGCTCGCCGTCTCCACGGACCACCCCTTCGCCCGTCGCAGCAGCGTCCCGGTCGACGACCTGGCCCGCGTCCGCCTGGTGCAACTGCCGGATCACGCTGCCGTACCGTCACGGCAGTCGGGCCGGTCGCCGGCCGTCGCACGCAGTGCGACGTCCGTCATGCCCGTCACTCCCGGCCCGGCAGCCGGGACGTTCCAGGAGGCACTCACACTCGTCGGAGCCGGGCAGGGGGCCCTGGCCGTCGGCGCGCACACCAGGCGCTACTACGCACGCCCCGACGTCGCCTACGTACCGATCAGTGACGCCCCGCCGCTGCAGTGGGGCCTGATCTGGCCGGCGGACCGCGGTACCGCCCGTGTCCGGGCGTTCGCCGAAGCCGCGGTCGACCTGGTCGACGGGCAGGGCTGAAGGCCGGGCCCGTCGTGGTGGCGGCCTTGGTCGGCGGTGGTCCCCGTGATCGTCGCAGCGGCGATCACGAGGACCTCGCCGGGCTCAGGGAGTGGTCAGGACGACGAGCCGCTGGGTCGCCCGGGTCATCGCGACGTAGCGGTCGACCGCTCCTTCGATGCCCTCGCCGAACGTCTCCGGGTCGATGAGGACGACCAGGTCGAACTCGAGCCCCTTCGACAGCTCGGGCGTCAGCGACCGGACCCGGGGCGACGCCCGGAACGCGCCGTCGTCGAGGTCACCGGCGGCGATGACGCAGGCGACCCCTTCGGCATGCGCATCGAGCCAGGTGCCGAGGACCGAGTCCAGATCGGCGACGGACCCGTGCACCACGGGGATGCCGCTGCTGCGGATGGAGGTCGGCACGTTGGCGTCCGGGAGTGCGGCCCGGATGACCGGCTCGGCCTCCGCCATGACCTCCTCCGGCGTCCGGTAGTTGACGCTCAGGGAGGCCATGGTGATCCGGTCGAGCCCGACCCGTTCGAGCCGTTCCTGCCACGACTCCGTGAACCCGTGCCTGGCCTGGGCGCGGTCCCCGACGATGGTGAAGCTCCGCGACGGGCAGCGGAGCAGCAGCATCTGCCACTCGGCGTCGGTCAGCTCCTGCGCCTCGTCCACGACGATGTGCGCGAACGGGCCCGCGAGCCGGTCCGGATCGGCGGCGGGCAGGGCGGTCTCGTCGATCAGGGTGTCCTGGAGGTCCTGCCCGCGCAGCATCGTCACCGCGCCCTCGCCGTCGTCGTCGGCCTCCAGCAGGCCGGAGATGACGTCGGCCCGGCGCGCACGTTCGGCGGCGACGGCGGCCTCGTGGCGACGCTTGCGGACCGACGCCTCGGCGTCGCCGAGCCGCTGCCGTGCGGCGTCCAGGAGCGGCAGGTCGGACACCGTCCAGGCCTGGGCGTCCTTGCGCTGCAGCGCGCGGATCTCGTCGCGGCTGAGCCAGGGCGCGCACTTGCGCAGGTAGGCGGGGACCGTCCAGAGGTCTCCGACGAGGTCGGTCGCCTCCAGCATCGGCCAGGCGCGGTTGAGGGCCTTGATGAAGTCCCGGTCCTGCAGCAGGGACCTGCGGAGCAGCTCGGGGGAGGCGTCGCTGTCGTCCTTCTCCATCAGGATCGTCAGCAGCTCCTCGCGGATCTGGTCGCGCGCCTCGTTGTGCGGGGTGCCGGGTTCGACCGCTTCGAACGCGGTCGCCCAGTCGTCGGCGGACAGCCAGAGGTCCGACCAGTGGCTCGAGACGGTCATCCCCTCGGTGGGCGGCTCCTCGTAGATGCCGACGGCCGGTTCGATGGCCTTCACCATGTCCGCGGACGACTTCAGGCGGGCCACCTCCGGGTCGGTCTCGACCGGTGCCTTGGCGCCCTCGGCGACGAGCTCGCGCACGGTGCAGGTCTGCACGCCCTCCTCCCCGAGACTGGGCAGGACGTCGGCGACGTAGGCCAGGTAGGGCTGGTGCGGACCGACGAACAGGACCCCGCCCCGACGGTGACCGAGACGGGGGTCGGAGTAGAGGAGGTGGGCGGAGCGGTGCAGGGCGACGACGGTCTTGCCCGTACCCGGACCGCCGTCGACGACGAGAGCGCCGCGGGAGCCCGCGCGGATGATCGCGTCCTGGTCGGCCTGGATGGTGGCGAGCACGTCCCGCATCCGGGACGACCGGTTGCTGCCAAGGCTGGCGATGAACGCGGACTGGTCGTCGAGCGCGGCGTGCCCCTCCAGCCCGTCGGCGGTGAACACCTCGTCCCAGTAGTCGCTGATCCGGCCGCGGGTCCAGCGGTACCGGCGGCGGCTCACCAGACCCATCGGGTTGGCGTGGGTCGCCGCGAAGAACGGCTCGGCCGCGGGGGAGCGCCAGTCGAGCAGCAGCCGGCGGCCGTCGCTGTCGGTGAGGCCGAGCCGTCCGACGTAGACGGGCTCGGAGTCGTCCGCACCGACGACGTGCCCGAGACACAGGTCCAGGCCGAAGCGACGCAGGGCGCGCAGGCGGCCGGACAGCCGGTGGATCTCCGTGTCCCGGTCCATCGCCTCCCGGCCGATGCCGCCGGGCGACCTGCGCACCTCGTCGAGGCGGTCGGACAGTTCGGCGATCGCCTGCTCCAGGCTCTCCTCGATCGCCGCGAAGTGCTGCTCGTCGGCGGAGATCAGCGCAGGGGCGGCCTTGGCGGAGAGACGGTCGGGCAGGTCGAACGCGCTGGTGGTCAGAGGGTCCATGTCAGCAGCTCCGATCCGAGGTCGTTCCCGCGAAGTCCGGTTGCGCGCACTCCCGCATCTCGGCGCCGAGTGCCCGCAGCCGCGGCGCGAGTCCCACCCCCGCCTCGACGTCACTGCACGACCCGTCAACCGACGCCAACACACGCACCTTGTGAATCTCCCGTTTCTGCAGGTAGTGGCCTTGGCCCGCGATTCTGCCCCACTACGGGGGCCTTGCCGCAAGCCCCCCGGTGCGCTATAAGTTGAGAGTGGCAAGGAGTGGGTTCTCCTCTTTGCCCTCCCTCCCTCCGTCGCACCCGGGGAGCCACGGCGCACGGGAGGCGCACCGGAGGCCACTGCGGACGCGGGCCCCGATGCCTCTCTCACCACCCCGCCGCAGGCTGGATCACAGGGCCTGGGAGTGGAAGCCGATCTCCGGGTTGCCCGGGGTCGGGCCGTCCAGGATCGGCTGCTCGACGCCCTTGAGGTGCAGGTCGAAGAAGGCCGCGACGAACGACCGGGTGAGCTCCACCGACCGCTGGGCGGAGATCGTGGTGCCGGGCGGACTGGGGATGCCGAACTTCTCGGCCAGCAGCGGGACGTCGGTGAAGGTGCCGTGGTTGGAGCCGGCGACGGTCAGCCAGCGCTTCCAGCCGTCGAGGTTGGCCCAGCTCCGCGTCCAGGTGGAGTCCTCCCCGCCGTCGTCCAGCGGGTGGCCGAGCATCATGAACGGCTTGCCGTCGAGCCCGGTCGCGGGCACCTCGAAGTCCATGGTGCCGTCCAGGTTCACCCCGGCGAGGATCCGGTCGTCGGTGAGCAGGGCCGGGACGGCCGCCGCACCGCCCAGCGAGTGCCCGGCCGTGCCGATCCGGTTGGAGTCGATCATGCGCGCGTAGCGCCAGGCCGGGTGGGGGTGGGCGGTCAGCCGGTCGATGACGAAGGACATGTCCTTCGCACGGCTCGCGGACACGGCCTCGGGGCCGCCCTCGGGGAACCGGTCGCAGATGACGCAGGGGAGCGTCGTCCCGTCGGGGAAGGTCGTCCCGGTGTTCTCGTAGGTGTGGTCGATCAGCGCGATGACGTACCCGCGGCTGGCCAGGTCCTCGGCGAGGCTGGTCAGTTCGGTGCGCGGCATGGTGAAACCGGGGGAGAGCAGCACCAGCGGGAACCGGCCGGGGGCCGGGCGCGCGTCGGACTCCGCCCACGTGCGGGTGGTGGTGAGCGCCTCGGTGGGGATGGTGTTGCCCGGCACCTTCCCGTCGAGCATGAGCCGGGCGGCCTCGGGGGTCATGTAGGGGGCCGGCCCGCCCGTCCCGCGCTTGGCGGGGTAGTACACCGACACCATCAGCTGGCGCGGGCCCGCCGCCGGGACCCACGGGTCGGTCCGGTCCTGGTCGACGAGGTGCAGGATCTCCCGGCCGACCGCGTACGGGCCGGTCGGGCGCGGCAGTTCGGCGTGGTCGCCTGCCGGCAGGGCGGCCGGTGCGGTGGCGACGGTGCCGGGCGCGGGCGCGGCCAGCGCCGGAGCGGCGGCGGCGAGGGACAGGGGGAGCGCGAGCAGCAGGGCTGCCGCGGCGGCAGTGCGGCGGGTTCCGGTCATACCCAGGACGGTAGTTCGGGCGAAAGGGAGTTGACGTCAGCTCAGGAGAGTAGGGGGTGCGCCTGAGGGGACGGCCCACCGCCCCCGGGATGCCCCCCGGGTGCCCCTTAGGGGACTCGGCGGGTTCGGGTCCGGGCCCGGCCCCATGCCGACGGGCGTCCCGCCGGGGAACCGTTCGGGCGAGGTTGGCGGGCCGGCCCTCCTGTGCACACCGGTCGGCCGGTCACCGGGTCTTCGCGGGCTCCCGGCGGGTGGCCAGCAGGGTGGCGCCGGCTGCCGCAGCGATCGCCCCGGCCGTCAGGAACCCGCCGGTCGAGCGCCAGGACAGCACCGACCAGCGGGAGCCGGCGGAGAGCAACGAGCCGGTGCTCAGCCAGGATCCGGCCGAGAGAAGCGAGAGGGCGGAGCCGAGCGATCCCACCGACAGGGCGCTGCCCACCGAGCCGACGGAGAGCACCGAACCGACGGACCCGATCGAGAGCACCGAACCGACCGAGCCGATCGACAGCACGGAGTTCTTCGATGCGAGCGACAGGAACGAGGCGTCCTCGTGGGGCTGGGCGGAGCAGTGGTCGGCCATGGGGGTCATCCTAGGCTGTGTCCGGCCGGCGCGCCGGGGCCGCTGCGGGGAACGGGTGGAGGGGTGGATGCCGGTCCGGGCCCGGGCGAGGGGTGCCCGGGCCAGGGCGGTCCACGCGTGCGGCTCGGGGAACTCGGGCCCCCGCGGGAACAGCGTGCGGCGCGGGTGCGCCGGGCGGAGCACCCGCTGGCGGATGAACTCCCCGAGGCCGTGGCCGCTGACCGGCACCGGCGGACCGGACTGCTCCGTTCGGCTGATCGACCGGCGCGGCGCGCACCGGCCCCGAAACCGCACGTGGCTACAGTCGGGAGGTCCGTTCAGCTTCACGTCGGGAGATCGATGGCGAAGGGCCGCACGTTCCGCTCGCGGTGGCTGGGCGTCACCATGGGGTTCTGCGTGGTCGCGTCCGTCCTGGCAGGCTGCGGGAGCAGCGGGCAGGGCGGGCCGGTGACGTTGAACTGGTACAACTTCCCCGACGACTCCGGGGCTCTCCAGGCGGCCGCCGACCGGTGCGGCCGGCAGTCCGGCGGCCGGTACGCCATCAAGTACAACAAGCTGCCGCGCGGGGCCGACGGCCAGCGCCAGCAGCTCGTCCGCCGCATGGCCGCGCACGACGCGGGGGTGGACATCCTGGGCCTGGACGTCACCTGGCCGGCCGAGTTCGCCGAGGCCGGGTGGATCCGGGAGTGGACCGGGCCGATGAAGGAGCAGGCCGTCGCGGACACCCTGACGGCGGCGGTGCAGACCGCGACCTGGCAAGGGCACCTGTACGCGGCGCCGTACAACTCCAACACGCAGCTCCTCTGGTACCGGGACGACCTGGTACCGGCTCCGCCGAAGACCTGGGCGGAGATGCTGGCCCAGGCCGACGCGCTGGCGAAGCAGGGGAAGCCGCACTACGTCGAGATCCAGGGCGCCCAGTACGAGGGACTGACGGTCTGGTTCAACACCCTGGTGACCAGTGCGGGCGGCTCCATCCTCACGCCGGACGCCCAGGCGCCCTCGTTAGGTCCGCCCGCTGTCGCCGCCGCCGGGGTGATGCACGACACCGCCACCTCGGCCGCCGCCGACCCCTCGCTGCCCAATCAGATGGAGGACCAGAACCGCTTGGCGATGGAGTCCGGAACGGCCGCCTTCGAGCTCAACTACCCTTTCGTGTACCCGTCGATGAAGGCCAATCAGCCCGAGCTGTTCCAGCACTTCCGCTGGGCACCGTACCCCGCCGTCCTGCCCGACCGGCCGGCCACCGTCACCATCGGCGGGATCGACCTCGCCGTGGGCGCGTACGGCCGTAGCCCGGACCTCGCGTTCGAGGCCGCGCTCTGCCTGCGGGACCGTGAGAACCAGCTCACCAACGCGCTGAAGGGCGGGCTGCCGCCCTCCCTGCGCAGCCTGTACCAGGCGGCCGAGCTCACGTCGAGCTACCCGTTCGCAGCGGACGTGCTGGCCGCGCTGGACAACGCCAGCGTGCGGCCGCAGACCCCCGCCTACCAGAACGTGTCCATCGCCATCTCGCACTCTCTCTCACCGCCCGCCGACATCCGGCCGGAGAGCACCATCGCCGGTCTCCGCGGGCAGATCGAGGACGCGCTCGGCTCCAAGGGGCTGATTCCGTGACACCGTCCACCGTGCCCGCCGACACCGGCGGGCACAAGACCGAGCAGCTGTCCGAGGGCGCCCGGCAGGAGCGCCGGCTGGGCCTGCTGCTCTGTGCGCCCGCCGCGATCGTCATGCTGGCGGTCACGGCGTACCCCATCGGGTACGCGGTCTACCTCTCGCTGCAGCGGTACGACCTGCGGTTCCCGCAGCAGGCCCGCTGGGTGGGGCTCTCCAACTACGGCGCTGTCCTCAGCTCGCCGTTCTGGTGGCAGGCGCTGTGGGTCACCGTGCTGATCACGGTGGTGTCGGTGGCGATCGAGCTGGTCCTCGGCATGGTCCTGGCCCTGGTGATGCACCGTGCGGTGTTCGGGCGCGGCACCGTCCGCACCGCGGTCCTGATCCCCTACGGCATCGTGACCGTGGTCGCCGCCTACTCGTGGCAGTACGCCTGGACGCCGGGAATCGGCTACCTCGCCGACCTCCTGCCCGAGGGCAGCGCCCCGCTGACCGACCAGTGGCAGGCGATCGGACTGATCATCCTGGCCGAGGTGTGGAAGACCACGCCGTTCATGGCCCTCCTCCTGCTGGCGGGCCTCGCCCTCGTGCCCGAGGAGACGGTCCGGGCGGCGATGGTGGACGGCGCGACCTTCGGACAGCGCATGCGCCTGGTGGTCCTGCCCCTGATGAAGCCGGCGATCCTGGTCGCCCTGCTCTTCCGCACCCTGGACGCCTTCCGCATCTTCGACAACATCTACGTGCTGACCGGTGGCTCCAACGACACCGGATCGGTGTCGATCCTCGGCTACGACAACCTCTTCACCGCCCTCAACCTGGGAATCGGCTCGGCGATCTCGGTGCTGATCTTCATCTGTGTGGCGGTCATCGCCTTCGTGTTCATCAGGGTCTTCGGTGCCGCCGCGCCGGGTGGCGAACCGGAGCGCCGATGAGCAGCCGCCGGACGCGCACGCTGACCGGCTGGGGCATCGCCAACCTGGTCGTCATCCTCTACGCGCTGTTCCCGGTGTGGTGGATCGTGGCGCTCTCGTTCAAGGACCCGAGCACCCTCACAGACGGCGACTTCGTCCCGCGCAAGTGGACCTGGGAGAACTACCGGGGGATCTTCCAGACGTCGGAGTTCACCCGCGCCCTCGTCAACTCGATCGGGATCGCGGTGATCGCCACCACGATCGCCGTGGTGCTCGGCACCATGGCGGCCTACGCGGTGGCCAGGCTGAGGTTTCCCGGCAAGCGGCTGCTGATCGGGGTGTCCCTGCTGATCGCGATGTTCCCGCCGATCTCGCTCGTCTCGCCGCTGTTCAACATCGAGCGCGTACTCGGCCTCTTCGACACCTGGGCCGGTCTGATCATCCCCTACATGACGTTCTCCCTCCCGCTCGCGATCTACACCCTGTCGGCCTTCTTCCGTGAGATCCCCTGGGACCTCGAGAAGGCGGCGAAGGTGGACGGCGCCACCCCGTGGCAGGCCTTCCGCCTGGTCATCGCGCCGCTGGCCGCCCCGGGCGTGTTCACCACCGGCATCCTCGTCTTCATCTTCTGCTGGAACGACTTCCTGTTCGCCATCTCGCTGACCTCGACGATCTCGGCCAGGACCGTGCCGGCGGCGATCGCCTTCTTCACCGGGAGTTCGCAGTTCCAGCAGCCGACCGGCTCGATCGCCGCGGCCGCCGTGGTGATCACCATTCCGATCGTGATCTTCGTTCTGCTGTTCCAGCGCCGCATCGTCGCCGGCCTCACCGCCGGCGCAGTCAAGGGATGAGACCGCCCCACCGGGCGGACCAGGAAGGCGAACCGTGGCCGAGATCGTCCTCGACGGCATCACCAAGCGCTACCCGGACGGCGCCCTGGCCGTCCGCGACTTCAACCTCACCATCGCCGACGGCGAGTTCGTGATCCTGGTCGGCCCGTCCGGCTGCGGCAAGTCCACCACCCTCAACATGATCGCCGGGCTGGAGGACATCACCGAGGGCACCCTGCGGATCGGCGGACAGGTCGTCAACGACCGCGCCCCCAAGGACCGGGACATCGCGATGGTGTTCCAGAGCTACGCGCTCTACCCGCACATGAGTGTGCGGGAGAACATGGGCTTCGCGCTGCGCCTGGCCAAGGTGGACAAGACGGCCATCGCGGCCAAGGTCGAGGAGGCCGCCCGGATCCTCGACCTGACCCAGCACCTCGACCGGAAGCCCGCCAACCTGTCCGGCGGGCAGCGCCAGCGCGTCGCGATGGGCCGCGCCATCGTCCGGGACCCGAAGGTGTTCCTGATGGACGAGCCGCTGTCCAACCTCGACGCCAAGCTGCGCGTCCAGATGCGGACCCAGATCGCCGCCCTGCAACGGCGGCTGGGCACCACGACCGTCTACGTCACCCACGACCAGGTCGAGGCCATGACCCTCGGCGACCGGGTGGTCGTCATGCGCGGAGGCGTCGTCCAGCAGGTCGGCAGCCCCCAGCACCTGTACGACGCGCCCGTGAACCTCTTCGTCGCGGGCTTCATCGGCTCGCCCGGCATGAACTTCCTCGGTGCGGTCTTGGAACAGAACGTGTTGCACACCTCGCTGGGCGACCTCCCGCTGGACGACCGGAAGCGGCAGGCCCTGGAGCGGGCCGACGCGCCGCGCGACCTCATCGTGGGCATCCGCCCCGAGGACTTCGAGGACGCCTCGCTGGTCGACGGCCACGGCACTGGCCTCATCGGCACCGTCACGGTGGACGTCCGGGAGTCCGTCGGCTCCGATGTGTACGTCCACTTCGCCGAGGAGGGCGGGCCCGCCCGGACCGAGGAACTCGCCGAGCTGGCCGCCGACTCCGGCCGGGCGGACACGGGGATGCAGGAGCACCACGTGGTCGCCCGGCTGAACACCGCGACCCGCGCCGCCGAGGGCGAGGCCCTGCGGCTGTGGGTCGACACGGCCCGGATGCACGTCTTCGACCCCGGCACCGGGGCCAACCTGACCCGGCCGGAGGACCCCGGGGCCTGACCGTTCGGCCGCCGGGCCCCGAGGCGGGGCTCGGCGGCGGCGCGGCTGCCGCCGACCCCTGTCCGACCGGGCGGGTTGCGGGGGAGCGGCCCGGCCGTCACCGACGGCGGCCCGGTGCGGGTCAGGCCTCGGCGACCGCCTGGAGGGGGCCCAGAGCGGCGGCCCGGCGGGCCGGGAGTGCGGCCGCGGCGGCACCGACGGCGAGCGAGAGCACGACGGTGAGGGCGAGGGTGCCCCAGGGGAGGGCGAAGGTGTACTGGGGAATGGCCCCGTTGGCGAGTCCGCTGACCCTCCAGGCTCCGAACAGGCCGCCGGCGAGGCCCAACAGGGTGCCGTAGGCGGCGACGGTGAAGGATTCGAGGCGGATCATCTGGCGGATGCCGCTGCGGTCCATGCCCACGGCGCGCAGGACTCCGATCTCCCGGGTCCGTTCGGTGACCGACATCGCGAGCGTGTTGATCATTCCGAGCGCCGAGATGATCACGCCGATGGCGAGCAGCCCGAGGCCCATGGTGAGCAGGTCGCCGGCGACGCCGGCTTGTTCCCGGACGAGCTGGGCGCGGTTCTGGACCTTCAGCAGGGGGCTGTTGTCGACGGCGCCGCGCAACTGCCTCTCGCGCTCCGGGGAGGCGGTGTCGGTGGTCACGAGGATGCGCTGGACGGAGTCCCGCAGGAAGCCGTGCTGCTGGACATCGCCGCGGTAGGCGAGGACGTCCTGCGCGGTGGGGTTGTCCTGGTAGATCCCGACGACGGTGTAGGGCCGGTCGCGGTCGCCCTGGCCGGGACCGATGCTCGCGTTGATCCTCCCGCCGGTGCCGATCCGGTTGTCACGGGCGAAACTGCTGGAGACGGCGATCCGTCCCGGTCCGAGGTCGGCGACGGATCCGCTGGTGAAGTGGAGCTTCATGACGGCCCCCACGGTCTTCGGGTCGACACCGGAGACGTGCCGGACGAAAGCGCCGGTGGAGATGGTGGAGTCCGCGACGGCGGAGGCGGTCGTGATGCCGGGCAGGGCCGCGACCCGTCGGACGGCGCCCGGGTCGATGGCGGTGGTGGTGTTGCGGGTGCTGATGACGTAGTCGGCGCTCAGGCCGGCGGCGGCCTGGGAGTCCAGGGCCCGGCCGGAGGAGTGGTCGATGGCGGCGAGTCCGGAGACCAGCGCGGTGCTGATCATCAGGGCGGCGGCGGTGGCGGCGGTGCGGCGAGGATCCCGCAGGGCGTTCTGCCGGGCGAGCTCGCCCACGACGCCGAACCGGGCGGTGAGCCGGCCGAGGGGGCGGATCACCGGGCCTGCCAGCAGCGGGGCCAGCATGATCAGCCCGGTCACCAGGACGCCGCATCCGACCATCGCGGTCCGCAGGTGCTCGTCCGAGGCGTCCTTCGCGTCGCTCAACGAGACGAGCAGTCCCGCGCCGAGGAGGAGCAGGGCCGCGCCGGCCGCGCCCCTGAGCCGGGACAGCGCCGCGGAGGGAGGCTGTTCCGCGGTGCGCATCGCTTCGATCGGCGCGATCTTGGCCGCGCGACGGGAGGGCAGCCACGCGGCGAGGACCGTGACGCCGACACCGACGACGAGGGAGGCGAGGACCGGCGCCGGTCCGACCACCAGCGGGCCCCGGGGCAGCGCGTCGTGCGCGGTGCCGAGCAGGGTGGGCAGGACGCCGGCGACGGCGAGTCCGAGGGCGAAGCCGAGCACGGAGGCGCCGAGGCCGACGAGGGCCGCCTCGGTGAGCACGGAGCCGACCACCTGGCGGCGGGTGGCGCCGATCGCGCGGAGCAGCGCGATCTCCCGGGAGCGGCGCGTGACCAGCATGGTGAAGGCGTTGACGATCAGGAACGAGCCGATGAAGAGCGACACCACGGCGAAGACCATGGGCAGCCGGGAGTAGCTGCTGGTCTTGGTGGCGATGAAGACCGACTGCTGGTCGAGCTGCGCGGTCGCGGTGGTCGCCTCGGCGCGGTCGGCCGGCAGCAGCGCGCCGACGCGCCGGGCCAGGTCGAACTGGTCGGTGCCGGGCGCCGCGGACAGGTTGATTCCGGTGTAGTGGCCGGGGGTGGCGAACAGTTTCTGCGCGGTGGCCCTGTCGAACACCGCGAGGGTGCCGCCGGAGGTGACCCGGGTGTCGTCCGTGGCGACGGTGCCGACGAGCCGCAGCCGCAGGACGGGGCCGTCGGTGGCCAGGGTGACGATGTCGCCCAGGGAGTAGGCGCCGGCCGCCGCGGTGGTGCGGTCCAGGGCCACCTCGTCGCCGGCGCGCGGGGCGCGGCCGGCCGTCAGCGGGTAGCGGCCGTCCTTGCCGTCGGCACCGGGGAGGTAGGCGGCGGCCAGCCTGCCCATCGCGTTGTCGGCGCGCATCGGGGTGCCGTCCTTGGCGGCGAGGGTGACTGATCCGTCGACCGCCGGACGGGCCGCCGTGACGCCGGGCACGGCCGCCAGCCTGGCCACGAGCGCGTCGTCGAGGACGGTGGTGCGTTCGTCGGCGGGGGCGCCCGGGGGGTACTTCGGGTCCACGGTGACGGCGATGCCGGCGTAGTTCTTCGCCATGGAGGCGCGGTAGGCGGCGGTCGTGCTGTCGGCGAAGACGAGCGAGCCGGAGATGAACGCGACCCCGAGACAGACCGCGAGGACGGTCATGATCAGACGGGCCTTGTGCGCGAGGACGTTGCGCAGGGCTGTTCGCAGCATGGTGGGCTTTCGGCGGGTGTGGGTTCGGCGGGCATGGGTTGGGCGGGTGCGGGCACGGCGGGTGTGGCTTCGACGGGCGCGAGGCGGCGCGGGCGGGGCGGCGAACGCGGTCAGGAGGTGCGGCCCTGGGCCTCGAACGCGAGCATCCGGTCGAGGACGGCGCCGGAGGTCGGCTCGTGCAGCTCGTCCACCAGGCGGCCGTCGGCGAGGAACACCACGCGGTCGGCGTGGGCGGCGGCCACCGGGTCGTGAGTGACCATCACCACGGTCTGCCCCAGCTCCCGCACCGAGTCGCGCAGGAACCCGAGCACCTCGGCACCGGCACGGGAGTCGAGGTTGCCGGTCGGCTCGTCGGCGAAGACGATCTCCGGACGGGAGACCAGGGCGCGGGCCACGGCGACGCGCTGCTGCTGGCCGCCGGAGAGCTGGGACGGGCGGTGGGCGAGCCGGTCCGCGAGGCCGACGGTGGTGACGACGGTGTCCAGCCAGGCGGCGTCGGGCCGCCGTCCGGACAGCCGCAGGGGCAGGGTGATGTTCTCCAGCGCGGTGAGGGCCGGCAGGAGGTTGAAGCCCTGGAAGACGAACCCGACCTTCTCCCGGCGCAGCCGGGTGAGCTGCCGGTCGTTCAGGGAGGCCAGCTCGACCCCGCCGATCCGGGTCGATCCCGCGGTCACCGGATCCAGGCCGGCCATGCAGTGCATCAGCGTGGACTTGCCGGACCCGGACGGGCCCATGACGGCGGTGAACCTGCCCCGCGCGAACTCCACGGTCACCGCGTCCAGCGCAGTGACCCGGGTCTCGCCCTTCCCGTAGGTCTTGGTCAGGCCCGACGCGCGGGCGGCCGGCTCCGTGAGAGCGGTGCTGGAGGAAGGGAACGTCTGGGACATGGATACTCCGGCTGGCGTGCGACGGCCCGCGAGGAGTTCCGCGAGCCGGGGGATGCGTCCATCCTCACGGCCCTGAACTGCGAAAAGGTCGTTCTGAAGGCGGGAGTTGACCTCTGCCGAAGGGACAAGGACAGCAGGCCCGTCTCTGCCGAAGGGACAACGGCAGCAGGCCCCGTCTCTGCCGAAGGGCAGAGACCCGGCCGGCGGCGCCAGGCCCCGCGGCGGGGACGGCGAGAGCTTCGCCGCCGCCCCGGGCCGGCCGCGGACGGGGCTGGTGAGCGGTGCCGTCAGGTGGCCAGGCCGGTCCGGTGGGCCAGCAGCGCGGCCTGGACGCGGCTCGCCGAACCGGTCTTGTCCAGGATCGCGCCCACGTGGGTCTTCACCGTGCCCGTCCCGATGCCGAGCCGCCCGGCGATCTCCTGGTTCGACAGCCCCTCGCCGAGCATCGCCAGGACCTCCCGCTCCCGGCCGGTGAGCCGGGCGATCCGCTCGTCCGCGAGCGCGCCGCCCGCCTGCGGTCCGTCACCCGCGCGCAGCATCCGCGAGATCACCGCCCCCGTCACACCGGGGGAGAGCACGGCGTCCCCGGCCGCGGCCGCCCGTACCGCGCTGATCAGTTCCTGCGGGCCCTCGTCCTTCAGCAGGAACCCGGCGGCGCCCTCCCGCAGCGCCCGGACGACGTTGTCGTCGTCGCCGAAGGTCGTCAGCATCACCACGCGCGGTGCGGGATCGAGGGCGAGCAGCGGGGCGATCGCGGCCAGCCCGTCGCACGCCGGCATCCGGATGTCCAGCAGGACCACGTCGGGGCGGTGGGCGGCGGCCAGCTCGACGGCCTGCCGTCCGTCCGGGGCCTCGGCGACGACCTCGATGCCGTCGGCGTGCCGGAGGATGAGGCGCACGCCGTGCCGGATCATCGTCTCGTCGTCGGCGAGCAGGACACGGATCGGCGGGGTGGATTCGGTCACGGGGTCTCCCAGGGTGCGGCGTCCCGGACCGACGGGACGGTGAAGCGGTCGACGGCGATGAGCCGCTGTGCGGCGTCGAAGCAGTAGCGGGCGATGGTCAGGCCGCCGGGGCGGGACTCGGTGGCGCCGTTGAACGGGTAGATGCAGCCCACCGTGCCGGCGGGGCGCGGGGGTTCGTGGCCGGTGGCCGCGGCCCGGACCGCCAGGTTGTCCAGGACACCCGACCCCGCCACGTCTGCGTAGGTCATGCCGAGCCGGGGCAGCGGGCGCGGTCCGGCGTCCTCCCGCGGCGCGGTGGCGTAGACGAAGGCCGTCCCGAGGGCCATGAGCACGCTCACCGCCACCAGCCCGAGGGCGAGCGCCACCACCTGCGCGGTCCGGCGGTCGGGAGGGACGCCGCCCTCGTCGCCCGCCTCGTCGCGGGTCCGGCCGTCGCCGGGCGTGTCCTCGCCGGGCACGTCGTCCGTTCCCGCAGGTCCGGTGGCGGGCCGCCCGGGGCCGGGGGCGTCGCCGGGCTCGGCCGGCAACGCCGCTTCCACCAGGAAGCCGCCGGAGGGCAGCGCAGCGGCCTCGAACGTCCCGCCCAGCAGCCCGACCCGCTCCCGGAGACCGGTGAGACCGCGGCCGGTGCCCACGCTCCCGGCGGAGCCCGGGGCGGTGGGCGGGGCGCCGTTGCGGACGGTGACCCGCACCGTCGCGTCGTCGTGCACCACCGTCACGGTGACGTGCGCCGCGCTCGCGTACCGGTGCACGTTGGTCAGCGACTCCCGCACCACCCGGTGTACCGCCCGGCGCACCCGTGCCGGGCGGGTGTCGAGGTCCGGCCCCGTCCAGACGAGCCGCACGGCGATCCCCCCGCCCCGGGACTCCGCGACCAGCGTCTCGAGGTCGGCGCGGGTACCGGTGGCGTCGGTGAGCGCCTCCGTCCCGGTGTCCCGGCCCAGCGGCCCGAGCACCCCGAGGGCCTGCCGCAGCTCGTGCATCGCGTCCCGGGTGGTCCGCCGCACCAGGACGGCCTCCTCACGCAGCTCCGGGTCGGCCTTCTCCAGGGCCAGCTCCAGCCCGCCGGCGTGCAGCGAGATGAGGCTGAGCCGGTGCCCCACCAGATCGTGCATCTCGGCGGCGATCCGGGACCGCTCATGGAGGCGGGCCTCGCTGTCGGCAAGCCGGCGGGCCTGCTCCGCCGCGTCCGCGCGCTCACGCAGCGCCCGCACCAGCCGCCGTTGCTGCCCGTACGACGTGCCGACCAGCCCGGGGACGATGACGGCGGTCGGTGTGAGGATGAGGCCGAGCGCCAGCCCGTACGGCACCGATCCCGGGCCGAGCCAGGGGGCGGACAGCGTCGCGCACAGCACGAGCAGAGCGGCCGCCGCGGCCGGCAGGCGGGCACGCCTGCGCGCCCCGGTCGTCCGCCGCGCCACCGTGTACGCGGTCGCCGCCGTGAGAGGTCCGACGCAGGACGCCAGACCCGTGAGCCCGGCGAGGGCCAGGAGCACGGCCGCGGGGAAGCGGCGCCGCAGCGGGAGGAGCGCCGCACCGGCGGCCAGCACCGCCAGCTGCAGATATGGGTGACGCAGCAGCCCGAGACCGGCGACCGCCCCCCACACGCCCAGACCCGCGAGCACCACCCCGGCCGTCTCCGCCGCCGCGCGGCCGGCCGCGCTCGGAAACCCTCCGAGCGGACGCGTGCGGACGGAGCGACGGAAGGGATGATGACGAGCCACGCTGACCAGTATCGGTACCGGGCGTCGCGACGGTGTGCGCCTCACGGCGGATCCGGCCTCTACCGAAAGACAGAGACGCGAGGGTGACGGCACGGCGGTTCCGCGTCTGGCCTGCCCCATCGGGAGCCGCACCCCGCCCCTGGGTACGGCCCGGTCCGGCGGCGTCCACGCAGGCGGGTGCGCCGCCTCGTGGGCTTCAGGGCAGCGGGGTGTCCCAGGTGAGGAGGTGCAGGAGTTCCTCGCCGGGGCGGGAGGCCGGGCGCTCGGAGCCCTGCGGCGGGGCCGCGGCGGAGGGCCGGCCGGAGGTGGGGCCGGTGGTGAGGCGGGCGCTGGCGGCCATGTTCTGTTCGGTCCGGGGCCGGCGGTGGTGCTCGTAGCGGGCCAGGGCGGCGGCAGGGGAGGGCGTGTCGCGCAGGGCCTTGGCGAGGACGACGGCATCCTCCAGGGCCATCGAGGCGCCCTGCCCGGTGGCCGGGGAGGCGGCGTGGGCGGCATCGCCGATCAGGACCGCGCGCTCGGTGCGCCAGCGGGTGCCCGGCCCCAGGTGGAGGGCGTTGGTGACCATCAGCCGGTCGCCCGTCGTGGCGACGATGCGCGCGGTGGGCGTGTCGTCCGGGTGCAGCAGCAGGCCCAGCTGCTCCCGCCACTGGGCGGGAGTGGTGCCGGCGGCCTCCTCTGCGGTCACGGGCGGGCCGGGCACGCGGGCGAACCAGAAGGTCTCGCCGGAGGGGGAGACCAGGTAGCCGAAGGCGGTGGCGCTGCCGCGCACCATGGTGATCCGCTCGGTCGGGCCGGGGGGTGGCGGGGTGGCCGTGCTGTACCCGTAGAAGACGCGCTGGCCGGCGTAGCCGGGGCCGGGCGCGGTGGGATCGAGCCAGGCACGGACGGCGGAGCGCAGCCCGTCGGCGCCGACCAGGAGGTCGCCGGTGGCGGTGGTGCCGTCGGCGAAGTGGGCCGTGATGTCGGCGGCGGTCTCCGTGACGGCGGTGAGCCGGGCACCGTGCCGGATCGTGATGCCGCGTCGGCGGACCTCGGACCGGAGGGACGTGCCGAGTTCCGCGCGGCGCAGGCAGCGGTAGCGGGTGAGCGGGTCGTCGGGCTCGCCGAGCGGGGCGGTGGCCAGCTCGGCGCCGTGCTGGTCGATCACGTGCATGACGGTGACGGGGAAGCCGAGGGCGGCGACGTGTCCGGCCGCGTCGACCTGGGCGAGCGCGCGCATGCCGTTGGAGGCCAGGGTCAGGAAGGCGCCGATGTCCTCCCCGGTGTCGGGGTGCGCCTCGTGGACGGTGACGTCGAAGCCCGCCTTGTGGAGCGCCAGGGCGGCCGCCGCCCCGGCGATGCCGCCGCCGATGACCAGGATCCGGGTCAACTCGCGTCCCCCTCGGACGTGTTGTCCCGCCACCGGCCGGGACGGCTCGGGGCGGGTCGAACTCCTCGCTCGGGTCGGAAGTCTAGCGAGACGAGTGGCTCCGCAGCTGGTTGCACCCGCAAGGCCGGCTCCGCCCCGAACAGCGTGGCGGTCGCACCACGAGGGCGGCACGGCCCGGATCGGCCGGCACGGCCGCCGCCGATGACGTGCGCGATCCGGCACGACCGCACCACGGCCGGACCCGCTACCCGCTCACTGATCGCTGACGACCACTGACCGACCGGAGGGTGCGGCGTGCGGCGCCCAGGACGAGCAGGGCCCAGAGGAGGCCGACGCCGGCCACGACGTGGACGCCGCCGACGAAGGGGAGGTCTTCGTCCGTCGCGGCCGGCGGGGCCCAGCCCTCCGGGTCGACGAGGGCGGTGATGGTGGTGCCGACGTCGGCCGGGCCCGAGCAGCCCGGGCCGTCGTACGAGGCGTGCGGCAGCGGCCGGCCGTCGGCCCGGCGGATGCCGCACGTCCAGCTCACCCGGCCGCTCCTGTCCTTCTCGCGGTGGGCCGAGGCGATCACCACCTGGGTCTCCACGCCGCGGTGGGCGATCAGCGCCGCGCGGAGGCTGGCCGTCGGTGTGACCAGCAGGAGGATGCCCAGCAGGACGCCGGGCCAGAGCACCCAGCCGCTGGTTCGTACCACCATCAGCCCGCCGAGCGCCACGATGAGCACCAGGACGGCGAGGACCGCGCAGGGGGCCTCGTAGTCGGGGTCGGTGGCGATCGCGAGCAGCCCCACCATCAGCACCGGGGTGAGCACCCCGGTCAGGAGCGCCGCCCTGCGGACGGTACGCGGGGACGGCCGGCGGTCGTTCCCGCTGCGCTTCCTCCCGGCGCGCTTCCTCCCCGTGCCCTTCCCTCCGGCGGGCTCCGGGGGCCGAGCCGTCCCCTCGGCCAGCGGTCGCTTCTGCTTCTTCGTCCGGCTCCGCGCCATGCCGCCCCCGTTCGGTCGTCGACCACCCGCGCGCCTGACCGCCCGCGCCGCCACAGTCTGACGCAGGCTTCGGGCGCCGGGAAGCGCTCGCCGGTTCGGCGGCGCGGGCGACAGCACGTGGGCGGAGGACGGGCATGGATCTCTCCCGGGCGACGGCGCCGGCTCCGGGTACGGCCACGGAGGAGCCGTCGTGCACCGGTCCGGTTCGGGCCGGCGCGCGAGGGACCGGAGCGGACCACCGCACAAGCGCGACCACCGGATCGGTGCGAACCCGGTTCCCGGCCCTGCCGGGCGGGTACACCCGCAGCGACTGCCGCCCGGTGGTGCGCCGCTCCCCGGCCGCGCCGCCCGCGGCCCGACAGCCTCAGCGCGTCAAGGGGGCCGTTCCATGTCCGATCACCCCTCAATCGACCACCAGGCCCAGGACGAGCAGACCGTGCGACGCCTCCGCCTGGGCATCGGCGTCCTCGGCCTGCTGCTGCCGATCGTCCTGCCCGTCGGCAACAGCCTCACCTCCGCCCGCATCGCCCTGCTCAGCTCGATGAGCGCGTCGTACTACACCCACATGCGCAACGTCTTCGTCGGTGGCCTCTGCGCCATCGGCGTCTTCCTGATCTGCTATCGCCACGACCGCCGGGAGGACCGCCTGAGTTCGGTCGCCGGCGTCCTGGCGATCCTGGTGGCACTCTTCCCCGCCGAGCCACCGGGGTCGGTCGCACCACACCCGACCACCGCGCAGACGACCATCGGAACGTTCCATCTCTGCTTCGCCGCAGGCCTGTTCGGCGTACTCGCGTACTTCTGCCTCCAGCTCTTCGCGGATTCCCCGTCCAGCGGTGGGCGGCGGCCCGCGCGCGACTGGGTGTACCTGGTCTGCGGCTGGGTGATCGTGGCGTGCGTGGTCCTGGTCGCGGCCGGAGCCGTCCTCCACCTCACCTGGGACTCGCCCCTGACCTTGATGTACGCCGGCGAGGCGGTCGCCGTCCTCGCGTTCGGGGTCGCCTGGCTGGTGAAGAGCGAAGCCGTCGTCACCTTCGCGCCGCGGGCCGCACCGGACGCCGTCACCGAGTCCTGAGCCGCTCCGGGGCGGGCAACGGGGCGGCTCCGGGATGATCCGGACCTGCCCCGGCCGCACGGCCCGGCTACGGGGCGAAGCGCTCGTGGTCCCGGGCCGTGGCTCGGCAACGCTGCCCCCACGGAGCCGGAGACGCGTTGGCGCCGACAGTCCGGCACCGACGCCTCGACGCCGCTGCACCGCTGTCGGCGACCCGGCAGTGGTCACGCGAGCCGCCGCTCCTCCGCCACCACGACGAGGGTCCTCCGCCCGGAGGACGCCCCTCGCGAGAGAGACTTCCTCACCACTCACTACGGCCAGAACCCCTGGATCCTGACGTCGAACGGCAGCGGCGGCTGGACCTGGGAGGGCGTTTCCGCGACCACGTACATGGACACCCAGGTCAGGTCCGACCGCGGCGTCCTGATCATGGTCGCCGCCTACAACTACGAGACCGGCACGTACATGGACGCCAACGCGCACTGAACCCGGCGCACAGCGGTGGCCCCGCGCGCCGCGGTGCGTCGGTTCACGGCCCGGCCGGTGCGGGGCGGGCGGGCCGGCGGGCCACCGGTGGCAGGCCGAGCCGGTGGGCTCCCGCGATGGCCAGGCCGGCGGTGAAGGCGAGCACGTGGCCCACGGCGGACACCTCGCCGTCCCCGATCCCGGACAGCAGGTCGGGGGCGGCCACCGCCAGCATCACCAGCCACGCCGCGCGTGACCACACCGGACGGGCCCGTCCGATCGCCACCGCCAGCGCGGCCACGACGACGTAGGACGGGCCGGTGTCCAGCACGTGCGTCTCGGCGTCCGGCAGCGAGCCGTGCTCGATGCGCCACCACACCAACGCCTCCGTCAGCCCGGTCGCGGCCACGTGGGCGAGGGCCAGCGACGCCACCGCGCGGCGGGCGCCGAGCACCGACACCACCGCGAACACGGACAGCGCGAAGACCGGCCACACCCAGACGGTGTTCTGCGGCACGAACACGGACACGACCAGCGACTCGACCGGGTGGCCCGACGGCCACGGGCGCAGGTTGTCGAGGTTGGTCGACGCCCACTCCCGCAACGCCAGCACCCGCTCGGGCGGCAACAGTCGCAGGACCGGCCACATCGCGGCGAGCACGGCGACGTACCAGAACGCCGGGTTGCGCACCAGGCGCCGCAGCGGAGGGAGCGTCGGACGCATGCCGGCCACTACCGGGCGCGGCGCCGCGGCCGCGGGCCGCCGGCGAGTGCCGCACCCGCGGTGAACGCCGCGACACCGGCGGCCGTCAGCCCGTGCCGGGAGCGCCAGGACAGTACCGACCACCGCGAGTTCACGGACAGCGGCGATCCGAGGCTCAGCCACGAGCCGGCCGACAACGCGGGCAGCGTGGAACCGGCCGAGCCGGTCGACAGCACGCTGCCGACCGACCCCACCGACAGCACCGAGCCGACCGAGAGGACGGAGTCCTTGGACCACCGGGCCGACGTGGGTGAGGACGAGGAGGACGACGAGGATGCTGCGGACACCGAGGCCGACAGGGGCAATGACGAGGAATCAGTACGCTCCGACACCCGCCGATCGTATGCCGCCGCTTCCGCCCGTCAGCCGCGCCCCGCCCCTGGCGGCGTCCGCTGACGGGCGGATCCACCCGCAGGTGGTCCGGGAGCCGGTCGCCCGCGGCTCTGGTCCCCGCCGTCGCGACCGCCGGTTCCCCACGGCGGCACCGCTGCAGACGACCACGCCGGAGCGCTGGATCCACGCTCAATTAACAGCTTGCCGACCCGGCGGGTCTGTGTCACTGTTCCGCCTGATCGGCAGTTGGTCAATGCCGGCATGTTGGCCGCCTCTTGGGGAATCCGCTGAAGAGGCGTAAGAATCATGAGAATTGGTGCCCATGGGGAATCAGTACGAAGATGAGTGTCGCCGGTCGTTGGCAGGAGAGCAGGCGAAAAGCCTTGCCGAGACCAACAACTGGGGGCACGTGGACAGGAACCAGGTCCACCAGGACTGGGACGTGCTGTACAGGGAGATCGCGGCTTGCCTGGACGACTCCCTGCCCGGGGACCGACACGTTCAGGAGCTCGTTCGCAGGCACTTTGACATAGCCTGCCGATTTTACGTCCCCACGAGGGAGGCCTACGTCGGAATGGCGCTCTTCTACGCAGAAGACGACGCCATGAGGGAGTTTCATGATTCCTACCATCCCAGGATGGTGGAATTCCTGGGTGATGCAATGAAAATACTTGCTGAACGAGGGGTCGGCTTCGCCTCGTAGGGCGGGATCCAGGCCGGATCGCAGCCCGACACCTGGAGATCGAACGGATCCGCAGGCAGCTTCAGCAGCCGGCAGCACCAGTGGCCGTGCCCAACGCGCCGCGGGTCGTGCCTGGCGTGCCCAACGGCCCGGTCAGCGGCAGGCCGTGACCACCAGCGGACCGAGGGCGCAGCATCCGCCGGGACGTGACCTCGATTGGCTCCGGCGGGCCGCCGAGGCCGCCGAGGCCGGCGACGCCGGGACCTGGTGCAGGGAGCCGGGATCCACGAGCAGCGCGGGTCCCACCGTCAGGCCGTCAGCTGGTACCGCTGGGCGCAGGAGCACGGTGACGCCGACGCACTCCGGCAGACCGCCCGCCCGGAGGCCGAATACCCCGAGCGGCCGGGTACGTTCTCTGACGCTTCCTCCCGGTCGGTAGCGTTCCACGCGGGTGAACTGATCACGGGTGAACCGATCACCGGTCGACTGATCATTCGCAGGGTCGGTGAACCCAGGGGCCGACCCTCCTCACAGGGGTGGGGGGGGGGGGGGGGGGGGGGGGGGGGAGGGAGGAGGAGGGGGGGGGGGGAGGGGGGGGGGGGGGAGGGTCCCACCCACCCCCCCACAAAACCGGAAGGGGCGGAGAGAAGGGTGGCCCCCCGTCACAAAGACCGCAAACTACGAACGCCACC
>NZ_JBVINN010000016.1:0-32343 GCF_055579305.1 Kitasatospora sp. NPDC032757
GCGTCGGGCGCGATCTCGGTGATGCCGGGGCCGCTCATGGCGGCCTGCGGGCCGCCGAGGCGCATGTCCGCGCAGGCCCAGGAGCTTTCGGCGGTCATGAGCTGGACGGAGCCGGCGAGGACGACGGTGGCGGCGAGGGTGGCGAGGCGGCGGCGGCCGGAGAGCGAGCGGACGTTCTTCGCAGAAGCGGTGATAACGGACTTGCGCATGACGTGAATCCCCAGGGTCATGGTGCGGATGGTGTGGTGAAGACGGCCGGCTGTCCGCTCGCTGTTGTCGAGCGGTAGCGCCCCCCGGCCTTGCCGGTCTCGCTCTCCGTGCCTTCATCCGTATAGACGCGCATCCCCGCGGGGGGTTGCAGGTGAGTTCGGAAGTTTTTTTCGGGAAGTCGTGCGGGCTGCTCAGGGGCCGTGGAAACGCCGACGGGGTGGTACCTCCGCACTGGTGTGCAGAGGTACCACCCCGTCTTTCCGTGGCCTGGTCAGCGCTGGGGACGCAGGCGGCGCACGGCGATCAGGACGCCGGCGCCGAGGGCGACGAAGGCGGCGGCGGAGGCGGCGAGGAAGCCGTTGGTGGAGCTGGAGCCGGTCTGGGCGAGTTCGGGGGTGCCGGCGGGGGCGGTGGTGGCGGGGGCCGAGGGGGTGGCGGTCGGCGCGGCGGCGGGTGCCTTGGTGGCGGGTGCGGCCGGTGCGGCCGGCGCCGTGGTGGCGTCGGCCGCGGGCTTGGCCGGGACGGGCTTCGCGGTCGGCTTGGCGGTCGCGGAGGGCGTCGGCTTGGAGGTGGGCTTGTCGGTCGGCTTGGCCGGGGCGGTGGAACGCACCACCTTGAAGGTGTGGGAGCCACCGGACGCCGAGGGGAAGCCGTCGGCCTTCCCGCCGACGTAGACCTGGAGCTCGTTCAGGTCGGCGGTGGCGTTCGCCGCGACGGAGATGCGGAAGCCGAAGTTGGCGGCCCGGCCGTCGTCGAGGCGCTTGGCCTTCAGGCTGCTGGTGTCCGCGAAGACCGTCGGGTCGCAGCCGTGACGGAGCGACAGCTTCTTCCAGCCGCCGGGGGTGGCCGCCTCGACCGTGAAGTCCTCGATCCGCGTGGCGCCCTTCGGGTTGTACAGGCCGAGGACGGGCGCGACGTTCTCGTACGGCGCGCCGGTGAAGTTGGTGACCCCGACGCCGACTTCGAGCTTCGGGCCCCCTGCGGTGATGCTCTGCCCGTCCGGGGTCATGTGGAACCCGGCCGCGAGGTCGCCCTTGTGTGCGGTGGCCGGGGTGACCGGCGTGGCCTCGGCGGTGGCCTTCGCCTGCGGACCGTCCCCGCAGGCCCAGGCGGTGTCGGTGGCGAGCAGCTGGACGCCGCCCGTGAGGACGACGGTGGCGGCGAGGGTGGCGAGGCCGCGGCGGCCGGAGAGCGAGCGGACGTTCTTCGCAGAAGCGGTGATAACGGACTTGCGCATGACGTGTCTCCCCAGGGTCATGGTGCGGATGGTGTGGTGAAGGTGACCGGCTGTCCGCTCGCTGTGGTCGAGCGGTAGCGCCCCCCGGCCTTGCCGGTCTCGCTCTCCGTGCCTTCATCCGTATAGACGTGCATCCCCGCGGGGGGTTGCAGGTGAGTTCGGAAGTTTTTCCGGAGATCTTCGAACGGCCTGGCGCGGCCGTGTCTCGGCGATACTTCCGGGATGGCAGAGGAGCTGATAACCCGTTCGGCAGACCGTCGTACCGACCCGGAGGAGCGCCGTTCGCTGCGGCGTGACGCCTCCCTCCCGGCGCTGCTGGCCGGGCTGGTGTGCATCGTCGTGTCGTTCTCCGGGCCGCTGGTGGTGGTGCTCGCGGCGGCGGCCGCCGGGCGGCTGGACCAGGCGCAGACCGCGTCCTGGATCTGGGCGGTGGCCGTCGGCAGCGGGCTGACCTGCCTGCTGCTCAGCTGGTGGACCAGGACGCCGGTGATCACGGCCTGGTCCACCCCGGGAGCCGCGCTGCTGGTGACCAGCCTCGGCGCGTACCCCTATCGGGAGGCGGTCGGCGCCTTTCTGGTGAGCGGGGTGGTGGTGGCGCTGTTCGGGGTGACCGGGCTGTTCGGCCGCCTGATCGCGGCGATCCCGGCCGGGATCGTCAACGCGATGCTGGCGGGCATCCTGTTCTCCTTCGGCGCCGGGATCTTCGGCGCGGTGAAGGGTGCGCCCGCCCTGGTGCTGGGCAGCTTCGCGGCGTTCCTGCTGGCCAAGCGGCTGGCTCCGCGGTACGCCGTCCCGGCCGCGCTGCTGGCCGGCGGGGTGCTGGCGGCGGTCACCGTCGGTCTGCCGCTGCACTTCGGCGAGGGCGGGCCGACCCGGCCGGTGCTGACCGTGCCGGCCTTCTCCGGGCCGGCGATGGTGGGCCTGGCGCTGCCGCTCACCATCGTCGCGCTGGCCTCGCAGAACGCCCCCGGCCTCGGGGTGATGCGGGCCTTCGGCTACCGGCCGGACGACCGGCTGCTGATCGGGGCCACCGGTGGGCTCTCCGTCCTGCTGGCGCCGTTCGGTTCGCCGGGCGTCAATCTGGCGGCGATCACCGCGGCCATCTGCGCCGGTCCGGAGAGCCATCCCGACCCGCGCCGTCGTTATGTCGCCGGGATGTCCGCGGGCGTGCTCTACCTGCTGGTGGGCAGCTTCGGCGGGGTCCTGGTGAGCCTGTTCACCGGGCTGCCGAAGGAGCTGATCGCGGTGATCGCCGGGGTCGCGCTGCTGGCCTCGTTGCAGGGCAGCCTGGCCGCGGCGGTCGCCGAGGAGCACGGCCGGGACGCGGCGGTGGTGACCTTCCTGGCCACCGCCTCCGGGATGAGCCTGTTCGGCATCGGCTCGGCGTTCTGGGGTCTGCTGTTCGGCCTGGCCACCCACCTGCTGCTGGACGTGCGGCGGAGCGCGGACGGCTGAGGCCGGGGTTCGGGCAGGGCGCGGACGGCTGAGGGCCGGTGCGCGGGCAGGGTGCGGACGGTGCCGGGGGACCCAGGCCGCCGGTGCCGGGGCCGCTGAGGTCACGGTCGGTGAGAATCATCCACCTGGTCGGACTCATAGGTATGACCGGGATGATCCGGGTCGTTCGGCCAGGTCGGTGACTTTTTCGCCGGACGGGAGGGGAGACACGCCGGGCCGGGTACGTCTTCGCGTCCACCACCCGGGCGACGCCGGGTGACCGGATCCCCGAGGACGCACCCGTATGCCGCCTGGCAACCCTGGCCGTCTCGTCCGGAGTCTGGCCGCGCTCGTGCTGGTGTCCACCGCCGTGCTGCCGGCCGCCCTGGAGCTGGCCGGCCCCTCGCCGTTCGGCGTGATCGGTCCCGGTGCCCCCGCCGACCGGGCGGTACCGCCGCACACCGTGCAGCGGGCCGACCTGCGTGCGGCCGCCGCCGCCCCCACCGTCGACATAAGGCGGACCGGGGACCCGGCCAACCGGATCACCCTCGTCCTGCTCGGGGACGGTTACACCGCCGACGAGCAGGACGCGTTCCGGCAGCAGGCCGACCGGGCCTGGCGGGCGCTGATGGAGATCGAGCCGTTCCGCAGCTACCAGGGCTTCTTCAACATAAGGCGGGTCGAGGTGGTCTCCCCGGTCTCCGGCATCGCCGAGACCGAGAGTCGCGGCCGCAACCCCGCCACCCCGCTCGGCATGCACTTCTGGTGCGAGGGCACCGCCCGGCTGCTCTGCGCCGACGAGAGCGCCACCGCCCGCTACGCCGGGGACGGCGACGGCCCGCAGTACCTGATCGCGCTGGCCAACTCCAGCGAGTACGGCGGCGCCGGCGGTACCGGGGTGACCACCCTGGCCGGCGGCAGCGCGGACGCCGGGCGGATCATCCAGCACGAGATAGGGCACACCGTGGGCGACCTCGGCGACGAGTACGACAGCGCGCCGGACGACGCCGACTACCCCAACCTCTCCACCGACAACGCCGACGAGATGCGCCGCAAGCAGACCAAGTGGTGGCGCTGGCTGGGTGCGGAGTCCCCGGACGGCGCCGGGACGGTCGGGGCGTACCGGAGCGCCAACGGGATCTACCGGCCCACCCCGGACTCGGTGATGCGCACCCTCGGCGGCGCCTACAACCTGCCCTCGCGGGAGGCGATCGTCGAGGAGATCTACCGCCGGATCCGGCCGACGGACGCGCCGGAGCCCGCTCCCGGCGAGGTCGCCGGCCGACCCCGGCTGGAGGTCCGCCCGCTGCCGCTGGCCGGTGCCCGGCAGCTCCAGGTCGAGTGGAAGGTGGACGGCATCCCGGTGGAGCCGCAGGTGGCGGGCCGCAGCTGGCTCGACACCGCCAAGCTGGACCTCGCCCCCGGGCGGAGCGCCACCGTCACGGCCACCGTGCGGGACACCACCGACTGGGTCCGGGACGAGGCCTTCCGTGACCGGTACATGACCAGGTCGGTCTCCTGGACGGTGACCGGCTGAGGTGGTTCGTGTCCGACCTCCTGTGGCCCCCCGGCCTGGGCGTCCAATGATGGGATGACTAATCTGGGTGCACTATGCCCGTGGACCCTGCCTCCGCCGCCCGTCCGATCACAGTCCCTGGTCCCCGAGTCGACGCCGGTCCGTCCCCGGCCGCGACCCCGCACGCCCCGCCGGGCGGCCGTGCCGCGTGGCTGGCCTGGTCCATCGGCGTCAGCGTCTACATCCTCGCCGTCATCCACCGCACCAGCCTCGGCGTGGCTGGGCTGGACGCAGCCGAGCGCTTCACCATCGGGGCCTCCGCGCTGTCCACCTTCTCCATCCTCCAGGTGCTGGTCTACGCGGCCATGCAGATACCCGTCGGCCTGCTGGTCGACCGGTTCGGCCCGCGCAGGGTGCTGCTCCTCGGTGTCCTGCTGCTCAGCCTGGGGCAACTGGCCTTCGCCTTCTCCGCGTCCTTCGCCCCCGCGCTCGCCTCCCGGGCAGTGCTGGGCTGCGGCGACGCGATGACCTTCATCAGCGTGCTGCGGATCGCCGCCCGCTGGTTCCCGGCCGCGAAGAACCCGCTGGTCGCCCAGCTGACCGGGCTCGCCGGCATGGGCGGCAACCTGGTCACCACGGTCGTCCTCGCCCAGGCCCTGCACCGCGAGGGCTGGACGGCCACCTTCGCCGCCATCGCCGTGCTCGGCGTCGCCGTCTTCGCCCTGGTCGCGCTGTTCCTCCAGGAGGCCCCGGCCGGTCCGCCGGCGTCCGCCACCGCAGCCCGGGCGCCCCGGCCGGCCGTCGGGCAGCAGATCCGCGACTCCTGGCGTGAGCCCGGCACCCGGCTCGGGCTCTGGGTGCACTTCACCGCCCAGTTCCCCGGCAACGCCTTCGGCCTGCTCTGGGGTCTGCCCTATCTGGTCGAGGCGCAGGGCATGTCCCGGGCCGAGGCCGGCGGGCTGCTCACCCTGCTGGTCTTCAGTAACATGGCCTTCGGCCTGCTCTTCGGCCGGCTGCTCAGCCGCACCGCCCGGGCGCGGATGCCGATCGTGCTCACCGTCATCGCCGCCACGTCCGCCGGCTGGGCCCTCACCCTCGCCTGGCCCGGCGGGCACCCGCCGTTCTGGCTGCTGGTCGGGATCATCCTGGTGATGGGCAGCAACGGCCCGGCCTCGCTGGTCGGCCTCGACTACGCCCGCTCCCACAATCCCGTCGAACGCCTGGGCACCGCCTCCGGCATCGCCAACATGGGCGGCTTCATCGGCACGATGATCACCCTCTTCGGCATCGGCGTCCTTCTCGACGCCCTGACCCCCGGCAACGGCAGCGGGTACTCGGCGGAGGCGTACCGGTGGGCGTTCTGCTGGCTGTACGTGCCGATGGTGCTGGGGACGGTGATGATCCTCCGGCTCCGCCGCAAGGTGGAGGCGGCCGCGTAGGGCTTCCGACCTGCGGAAAGGTGCTGACCCTCAGAGATCCTGAGGGCCGGCACCTTTCGATCAGCGCCCGTACTCGCGCATCAGGTCGGAGATCTGCCGAGCCGTTCCGTGGATCCGGGCGCCGTGCAGCTCCACGAGCAGCTGCCCGTCACCGAGCCGGGACGGTGCCGGTGCCGCGGCCATCAGGCGGACCAGGTCGACGAGCTTGAGCTTCGGGCAGCCCGGGATCGCCTTGCCGCCCCGGATGCCGACCCGCTCGACGATCGGGCAGGAGAAGTAGCCGCCGAAGGGCGGACCACCGTCATCCTCCCGGCTCGGCACGGTGAAGACCATCTCCCCGTGCCGGCAGTGCACCGTCCCGTCGGAGTGCACGTGCACGCCGGGCCCGCCGTCGTGGTCGAGCCCGGCGATGATCTGCACCTGCTGGCCGATCGCCTCCGCCAGGGTCTCCGCCATCCGCCGCTGCTGGGTGGGGACGTCGGTGTCCCCGCGGCGGACGGAGGGGAGGAGGTCGATGGTGACCCACTCCTGGAAGGGGCGTGCGGCAGCTTTGTCCGACCTCATGAGCAGCCCGTACAAGCCTGCCTCGCTCACCACTCCGAGCAGCGGATTTCCGCGTCGGTAGGCTTTCTGATCTGGAGAAACGTCGTAACCCTTGTTCCGAACAAGGGTTACGGCCCTCAGGTCCACCGTCCGGTGGTGGTGTGTCTCCAGGACCTTCACTGCATCGGTCGGGTTTCCCCGGCCCAGGACGCGGCACACGTCGGCCGTGACGAACCACGGCTCGCCGTCGATCATCACGACCCTGATCGGCTGCCCCGTGACCGGGAAGCTCGACCGCACCAGGACCATCTGCGTCTGTTCGTCGTCCATCTGGACGCCCCTCCTTCTTCCGGGTGACGACTGCCCGGAACAATGAGGCCGAACTGCTGGGGTACTGGTACCAAGTTGACGTACGGAGGCGCGAGGGGAACCACCCGGCGTGCGGCGGTGCGGGTACGCCGGGTGGGTGACCGCGGCCGCTACAGCGTGACGGAGAAGTTGGCCAGGACGCGGGAGGCCAGCTCCTGGTCGCCCTCGACGGTGACCGGGCCGGGGCGGCCGCGGCCGCAGGCGAGCCGGAGGTAGGTCTCCCAGTCCATGGTGAGCTGGACGTCGGGGGCGAGGCTGATCGACTCGTCGAGCGTGCCGAGGCCGCCGGCGTCGACCCGGACGGTGCGCAGGAACTCCACCGGGCCGGTGACGTCGACCACCAGTGCCGTCCCGGCCGGGGCGCCGGCCTGGTGGGCGACGGCCTTGGGCAGCAGCTCCAGCAGGACGTCCCGGGAGACCAGGGCGCCCGGGGCGTCGAGGTTGCCGGGCTCGCCGAGGGCCCGCCGGAGGTCCTGCTCGTGCACCCAGACGTCGAACGCCCGGCGGCGCAGCAACTCGTGGTACGGCAGGTCGCGGCTGTGCGGCCCGGCCGGCCAGCGGACCGGCTCGGTCGGGGTCTGCTTGGCGTTCCGCAGCGCGCGCGAGCGGCGGATGATCGTGTACTCCAGCTCGCCGGTCAGCTCGACGGAGGTGTGGCAGCGGCGCTTGTCGACCGGCAGCTCGATGTAGCGGGCGAACTCGCTGGTGACGTGCCGCAGGTCGCGGGGGAGCGAGTGGATCGGGCGTGGGTCGCCGAGCAGCTCGGACTCGATGGCGATGACGTGCGAGACGACGTCCCGCACCGACCAGCCGGGGCACTCGGTGGCCCGGTTCCAGGAGTCCTCCGGAAGAGGGGTCACCAGTTCCGATATCGATTCGATGGACTGCGTCCACGCCTCGGTGTAAGCCTGCACGGTCTGGTTGTCCGTCACGGGAATCTCCGGCCCTCCGTCAGCTGCCTTGCCATGCGCGCCCTGGCTCCGTGGTCCGCCGGGTTCCTCCGGCTTCCGGGCGCACACGCTAACCGCACGTTACGCTGCCGGGTGAGAGCAGGGCAGTGCTTTCGGGTGACGATCGTAGGACTCTTGCCGTGGACGGTGGTACTGTGCGCGCTTCATTGATCCAACTCGCGGTCTCCGACGCCGAGCCGCCGGCCGAGCGGCGGGCCCGGGCGGCCGCCCTGGTCCGGGCCCAGCAGGGCGCCGACCTGGTCGTCCTGCCGGAGCTGTGGCCGCTGGGCGGTTTCGCGTACGACCTCTGGTCGGACGGCGCCGAGGCGCTGGACGGGCCGACCTCCGACGCGATGGCGGCCGCCGCCAGGGCCGCCGGCGTCTGGCTGCACGCCGGGTCGATCGTCGAACGCGATCCGGACGGGCCGATCTACAACACCTCGCTGCTCTTCGCCCCCGACGGCGAGCTGGTGCACACCTACCGCAAGGTGCACCGCTTCGGCTTCGACAGCGGCGAGGCCGTGGTGATGGGCGCGGGGCAGGAGATCGTCACCGCCGCCACCGACTTCGGCACCCTGGGCCTGGCCACCTGCTACGACCTGCGGTTCCCGGAGCTGTTCCGGGCCCTGCTGGACGCGGGCGCGCAGCTGCTGGTGATCCCGGCGGCCTGGCCGGAGCGGCGGCGCGAGCACTGGACGCTGCTCAGCCGGGCCCGCGCGGTCGAGGAGCAGGCCTTCGTCCTGGCCTGCAATACGGCCGGGACGCACGGTGGGGTCGAGCAGGCCGGGCACAGCATCGTGGTGGACCCGTGGGGCCGGGTGCTGGCCGAGGCGGGCCTGGGCGAGGAGGTGCTGACGGTGGAATTCGACCCGGCCGAGGTGGCCAAGGCCCGTGCCGACTTCCCGGTCCACCGGGACCGGCTGCTGGGCATTCCGGCTCCCGTCCAGCGCTGAGGCCCGCCCGGGCACACCGGGGCCCGTTCGGTGGGGGACCTCTCGGGCACCCGGCGGGCGGGTCCCGCCCGGCGCCGTGTGCGGGCGGGGCGGTGGCTTCCGCCGGGGCCGGTGGCGCCGCCCGGCACGCCCCGGCCGCACGGCAAGGACATCTTTGAGAAGATGAGCCTTCGTCGTGTTCCAGCCGCTGTCCCACCGGCCTGTCCCGAGGCAGGCCGCCCAGCCCGCCCGAGGAGGTCGCGCGCATGTCCGGCACCGGCTCGGGCGACACCCGCCCCGTGATCCAGCGCAACAGCCTGCGCGAGCAGATCGCCGGCGCGCTGCGCGAGGAGATGATGGCCGGCCGGCTCGCGGCCGGGCGCAACTTCACGGTCAAGGAGATCGCCGAGCTGTACGGGGTCTCGGCGACCCCGGCCCGGGAGGCGCTGGTCGACCTCGGCGCGCAGGGGCTGCTCCGGGCCGAACACCATCGGGGCTTCACGGTGCCCGAGTTCGGCTGGGACGACTTCCTGGAGATCTTCGAGTCCCGGGTGCTGCTCACCGACAGCTACTTCCGCCGGCTCGCCGCCATGCCCACCCTGCCGGAGACCGGCGGCCGGCTGCCCTCGCTGCGGCGGCGGGCGGACGCGGCGGTACGGGCCGCCCGGGCCGGGAACCTGGACGTGATGGTGGGCTGCGACCGCCGGTTCTGGCAGGAGGCGGCCGGGCTGCTCGGCAACCGCAGGATCGGCGACTACCTGGACTGGCTGCGGGTGCAGTCCTGGATGTTCGCCGCGCCGTACCTGCGGACGATGCCGACACTGGAGGGCGTCTGCTGGGACCGTCACTCCGAGCTGGTCGACGCGGTCGAGGCGGGGGACCGGGCGGGCGCGCACCGGATCGTCTGCGAGTACAACCTGTTCACCGTGCGGCTGCTGGCCGATCTGGCCGGGCAGCCGGTGGAGTCGGCCGGCGTCCTGCCGCTGCTGACGGCCACGCTCGGCCTGCCGGCGGACGCGGGCCCCGCGGCGGACGCCGGGCCTGCGCCGGTACCGGACGCGGGCACCGCTCCGGCGGCGCCCGGGACAGCGCCCGGGACGTCGACGGGGGCGGCACGCGGGGAGGCCGCCCAGGCGGCGCAGTCCCCCCAGACCGGCGCGGCGGAGACCGGCCGTGCCCGGGGCCGTGAGCGCGAGCTGGGCCGGGAGCTCGGCCGTGAGCTGGGGCTGGGCCTGGGCCTGGTACCGCAGCCGCGCACGGTGCCGTACCGACGGTTCGGCCGCCGGCCTGCCGACCCGCCGCCCGGCCAACTGCCCGAGGGGCGCCCCGACCCGCACCGCGCGCCGGGCCGGTAGGGTGGGCGGTCGTCGTCCCGGGCGGTCCCTGCACCGACGGTCCGGGTGCCGACCCGTCCGCCCGTCGTTCGCCCCGCGAACGGCACCCGCCGCCCGGAGAGGAAGAGCCGGCCCATGGCCTGCGACCTCTGGCTCGTCCCGCTCGTGGACGTGCTGAGCCACAGCCCCGACAACCCCTTCCGGGACGATCTCGCGCTCTACAACGCCGTGTTGACCTCGCACGGGCTGCCCGAGGTGCCGGTCTACCAGTTCGTGCCCGGGCTCAGCGGGGCGGTCGAGCCGATAGCCGCCTTCGACTACGACTCGCTGCACTTCCTGCGCCGCGCCTACCTGCTGGGGCTGACCGGCCTGGACATCACGCCGGTGGACGCGCTCGGCGGCGACTACGAGCAGCTGCTGGAGATGTTCGAGAGCAGCGCGGAACAGTCGCACCTGGTCTGGCACTTCGACCACGCCGGGGCGTACGTGCCGATCGAGTTCGCGGTGCCGCTGGTGGACGACGCGCTGCTCGTCGCGGGCGGTCCGCTGGGCTCCAGCCACGGGCTGCTGCGCGAACTGCAGGCCGTCGCACCGGCACTGGGCATCGACCCGGCCAACCCGCCGCACCCGACCCGGCCGCTCGGCCCCACCGGCCTGGAGCAGCCGTTCGGCCCGCCGCTGGACGACCTGCACCCCTTCGCCCGGGAGCGGCACGCCTGGGCGGGCCTGTACGCGGCGTCCACCCGGAGTCTCACCCAGGGCTCGATGATCGTCTTCGCCTGAGCCCCGGCCGGACCCCTCCCCGGCCCGGATCTCCCACCCGGCCGGACCCCTCCCCGGGCCGGACCCCTCCCGGGCCGGACCTAGCGCAGCGGGCCCTCCGGGGGCCGCTGGCGCGGCATGGTGGGCCGGGTGCCCGGCGGCGGCAGGATCCGCACCTGGGCGCCCCCGCCCGTCTCGCTGCGGCCGCCCCAGCTGCCGGCGGCCTGCGTGGGCAGCTGGGTCATGCCCGCGCGGAACTCCATCATCCACTCCGAGGTCTCGGTGCGGACCATGTCCGAGACGTCCTCGCAGAACCGCCGCAGCACCCCGAGGCAGCGCTCGGCAGCCTCACCGGCGGTGCCCTCGGTGGGGCCGAGCACCTCGCGCACGCACTCCGACGCCCAGTCGAACTGGAAGGCCTCCAGCAGGCGCTGCAGCGCCTGCGCGGTGGAGACGTCCCGCATCCAGCCGGAGGTCAGGCCGAACACCCGGTCCGCGCCGTAACAGGCGGCGGAGAGCGCCAGGCCGACGTAGCCCCAGCTGGTGGCGTTCGCGACGGTGCCGGTGAGGTCCACCAGCGGGGCGGTGACCCCCCCGACCGCGAAACCGGCCGAGCCGAACCGCAGCAGTCGGGCCCAGCGGCGCTTCCAGATCCGGTCCCGGCGGTACCAGTCGATCGCCTCCACGGCCCGCTCCTCGGACCAGCGGTAGAGCTCCTCCAGCCGCTCGGCGGGCTCGCCCCAGTCTCCCAGCGGGAACTGGCGGGTGCTCAGATCGGTCCGGTGGCGGGTGGACGCCGGGCGCGCGACTGTGGCGGCCGGCTGGTCCTCCTCGCCGATCTCCTTGCCCCAGGCACTCTCCTCGGGCTGCATTTCCGGCTGGCTCACCTGTGGGGCTCCCTGTGGCGGGCGGACTGCTGGGTCTGACGGCGCATCTCCCTGACGTGTCATCGGCCTGACTGGCCGTGGAACGCCGGGTGACGCATCGGACGCGCGACGCCCCGGGGCGCGTGTGCTCGCCCGGGGACGGCGCACCGGCCGGCGGCCGGTGCTGGTCCAACAGCACTTCTTACCGCCAAATGGCTGACCGTGGGGGCGCTTCTCCAATGATCGTTACCGGATCCGACCACCGGAAGCCGAGGTGAGCGGGTTGCGGCGGGCGGCGAGATTTCACCCGTCCGAGCGAGGCTCCGGTGACCCGCTGTCCTGACCCGGACACCCCGGGCGCACGACCGGTGCCGGCTGTTGGAGGTTCCTCCGAGGCCGGAAGCGTACGGACGGCTTCCGCTGTAGGTTCCGACGGGACCGGGGGGAAGCCGGAACCGGCCACCGACTACCCTTGCCAACCGTGAAGGTCCTCGTCATCGGCGGCGGCGCCCGCGAACACGCCCTGTGCCGCTCTCTGTCCCAAGATCCCGCCGTCACCGAGCTGCACTGCGCCCCGGGCAACGCCGGGATCGCGCAGGTGGCGACGGTCCACCCCGTCGACCAGCTGGACGGCGCGCAGGTCGCGGCGCTCGCCCGGCAGCTCGACGCCGACCTGGTCGTGGTCGGCCCGGAGGCCCCGCTGGTCGCGGGCGTCTCCGACGCCGTGCGCGCGGCCGGCATCCCGGTCTTCGGACCGTCCGGCTCGGCCGCCCGGCTCGAGGGCTCGAAGGCCTTCGCCAAGGACGTGATGGCAGCCGCCGGCGTGCCCACCGCCCGCTCCTACGTCTGCACCACCCCGGCCGAGGCCGCCGAGGCGCTGGACGCCTTCGGCGCGCCCTACGTGGTCAAGGACGACGGCCTGGCCGCCGGCAAGGGCGTCGTGGTCACCTCCGACCGCGAGGCCGCGCTGGCCCACGCCGCCTCCTGCATGGGGGCAGCCCCCGGCCGCCAGGGCCGGGGGAGGGTGGTCATCGAGGAGTACCTCGACGGCCCCGAGGTCTCGCTCTTCGCCGTCACCGACGGCACCACCGTCCTCCCGCTCCAGCCCGCGCAGGACTTCAAGCGTGCGCTGGACGGCGACGAGGGCCCGAACACCGGCGGCATGGGCGCCTACTCGCCGCTGCCCTGGGCGCCCGAGGGCCTGGTCGAGGAGGTCCTGGAGACCGTCCTGCAGCCGACCGTGGACGAGCTGCGCCGCCGTGGCACCGACTTCTCCGGCCTGCTCTACGCGGGCCTGGCGCTCACCTCGCGCGGCACCCGGGTGATCGAGTTCAACGCCCGCTTCGGCGACCCGGAGACCCAGGTCGTGCTGGCCCGGCTGCGCACCCCGCTGGCCGGCGTCCTGCACGCCTCCGCCACCGGCACGCTGGACCAGCTGGAGCCGCTGCGCTGGGACGACGGGGCCGCCGTCACCGTGGTGATCGCCTCCGAGGGCTACCCGGCCGCGCCGCGCACCGGCGACCCGATCGAGGGCCTTGCCGGGGCCGAGGCCGCCGACGGCACCGCGTACGTGCTGCACGCGGGCACCCGGGCGGACGAGGACGGCCGGGTGCTCAGCGCCGGCGGCCGCGTCCTCTCGGTCACCGCCACCGGTACCGACCTCGCCGAGGCGCGCGGCCGCGCGTACGACGCGGTGGACCGGATCAGCCTCAAGGGCGGCCAGCACCGCACCGACATCGCGCTCAAGGCCGCGCAGTAGCAAGCGGTTTCAGTGCGCCGCAGGGCGCTGCGTTCGCGGGGAAACAACCCCCATGGACGCAGCGCCCTGCGGCGTTTACGGGTCAGGGGGAGCCGGAGTGGTTCCGGCGGCCGCCACACCGTTCGGCGTCCGGAATCCAGCCCATCGAGTGACAGCAGCCGCATCCAGCTGACGTAACCGGGCGCCCGGCCTTATGGTGCGCTGGTCCGCAGCACCCCGGGCGGTGCCGCTCGCGGCCGCCGCCGGGTAGCCGTGGTCGCGCGGGGGGATGCTGGACGGCGTCCGGCCGGGCGAGCACGCCCGGAGGGCTTCGCACGACGCAGTGGCGCGGTCGTCCGGAATCCGGGCACCGTCACCGGGACGAGTGGAAACCGGCGAGATCCGGAACACCCACCCGGGTACGGGCGTCAAAAATGTCACAAGCGCCACGCAGCATGTATTACCGGGGATCGGACGCCGCCGTTTCCCAGTCGGAACTGATCGTTTCGAGTCGGCTCAGGGCCCGTCACCGGGCGCCCGAGGGCTCCGAAGGGGGTGCCGCACCGTATGACCGCTTTCGACACCGCGCGCGCTCATGCCCACGCGGTCCTGCGGGTCCGTGGTCTCGCCCTGGCCGCCGCCGCACTGCCCGCCGCTGTCGCGGTGGTGCTGCTCGCGGGCCGGTTCACCGGCCGGCTCGGGGCGCCCGGCGCCTCCGACGCCGCCGCCTGGGACGCCGTCCGCTGGGCGGTCTGCGCCGTGGCCGCCGGCACCCTGCTGGTGGCCGGCCTGGCCGCCCGGGCCTACCGCCGGGCCGTGCCGCCGCAGACCCCGGCCATCCCGCTGGAGCGGGCACAGGCCCCCGAGCTGTACCGGCTGATCGGCGAGCTGGCCGACCGGCTGGAGGTCCCCGCGCCCTCCGCGATCGCGCTCACCCCGGACTGCGACAGCTGGCTGGAGGACGTCCCGCCGGCCCGCCGGGCACCGGGCGGCGCGCACGAGCCGCCCGCGCCGGTGCTGGTGATCGGCTCGCCGTTCCTCTGGTGGATGCGGGCCGGCGAGCTGCGCGCGCTGCTCGCCCCGGTGGTGGCCGGCACCGCGGCCTCCGCCGACCCGGACATCGCCGCCGCCCGCCGCTTCCTGCGCGGCCTGGACGCCAGCCTGGACGCAGCCGCCCCCGGGCCGGCCGGAGCCGCCGCGCCCGCCGCCCCGCGCACCGGCCGCCGGGGCCCCGCCGCACTGACCGACCGGATCACCCGCCGGCTGCTCGGTGCCTGTCGCGGGCACTCCGCCGAGCTGGAGCGGGCCGTCGCCGGCTGGGCCTCCGAGCAGGCCAGGTCGGTCGACTACGGCCTGCGGATCGCCGCCCAGGAGCAGGTCGGCCTGGCCTACGCCGGCTGGGACCGGCTGCTCACCCGGGTCGCGCTGCCCGCCTGGCGGCTCGGCCGGCACCCCGCGCACCTCAACGCCGGCGTGGTCGCCGCGCTCACCGAGCTGTCCCGCCGCGACCGGCTGGCCGACGGCTACGGCAGCCGGCTCGGCGACCGCCCCGCCTGCGACCTGCTGGAGGAGCCCGGCGCGGTGGACGAGGCCGTCTCCCTGCTCGCCGCCGAGCTGTTCTTCGGCCGGCCCGCCTCCGGCAGCTGGCGCGAGCTGGACTGGGCCGACTACCCGGCCGAAGTGGTGGACGCCGGCTGGCGGGCCCGGGCCGCAGCGCTGCAGTCCGCCCTGGACCGCCCGGCCCCGCGGGCCCGCCCCGGCTCCCCGACCCTCACCCGGCTGCTGGTCCGGCTGGCCGAGGGTGACGGCGAGCAGCTGGCCGCCTCGCTCACCGCCCAGCTGGCCCGCACCACGGCCCCGGCACCGCTGCTGGAGCCCGTCCGCACCGGGCGGGACCTCCTGGCCGACCACGTCACCGCGATGGTCTGCTGCGCCGCGGTCGACACCGCCGGCGCCACCCCCGGCCTGGACTGGCTGGACGGCCCGGTGCTGCTGATCGGAGGGGTCCGCCGGACCGACCTGGCCGGCCCGGTCGCCCAGGCCGTGGAACAGGGCCAGGACGGCCCGCTGCGCACCTGGCTGGACGCCGCCGACGTCCGGTTGGAGAAGCCGGTCCGGCTGTAGGCCCCGCCCGGCCGCGGGGGGCGGCGGGGCGCTCGGTGTCCGCGCTCGCGCCCCCGGGGCGGCCGGGTACGGAGGGTCTTCGCAGGCCGGAGGCCCTCCCCGGGCGGGTCGGAAGAATCGCCACCACTAGTTGCTACCGTTGGGTGACACAGCGCCAGCACTCTGTGGTGTATTGGATCGCACGCACACCCGGGAGGCACATGCCAACCGGCGAGGGTGCACCTGTGGGAGGGGCGCGTGGGGACGGAACTCAACCGCCGCTGGGAGTCCGGAACGCACGCGTACAGCGTCTCCGACCCCTTCGGCCAGGGCCCGCTGCCCTGGCTGCGCAGCCCCGACCAGTACCTGGCGGGCGCCGAGGGCGCCGTCCCCTGGTACGTCTCGGTGGACGCGCCGGGCCAGCGGCCCCTGGCCGGGTGCACCAGGCCCAAGCCACCGGTCGGCACCCCGCAGGGCGCCAACGACGTGGTGCAGCAGATCAAGGGCTTCGCCTCGGCCGGCATCGTCCGCCCCGGCGGCTCGGTGGACTTCCGGGTCACCGTCAACCCGCCCCGCGAGTTCACCGTCGACGTCTACCGGATCGGCCACTACGGCGGCGACGGCGCCCACCACATGACGTCCAGTCCGCTGATCGCCGGGCTGGCCCAGCCCGCCCCGCTGGTCGTCGGCCGGACCGTCTCCTGCCACCACTGGTGGCACTCCTGGCGGCTGCAGATCCCCGCCCACTGGCCGCCCGGTGCCTACGTCGCCGTGCTGACCACCGGTGACATGCTGCACCGCAGCCACATCCCGTTCACCGTCCGGGACTTCGAGGACCAGGCGCACGCCGCCGAGCTGCTGCTGGTGCTCCCCGACGTGACCTGGCAGGCGTACAACCTCTTCCCCGAGGACGGTCGCAGCGGCGCCAGCCTCTACCACGCCTGGGACGACCAGGGCCGGCTGGTCGGCGAGCCGGAGGCGGCCGTCACCGTCTCCTTCGACCGTCCGCACGCCACCGCCGGACTGCCGCTGCACGTCGGCCACGCCTACGACTTCATCCGCTGGGCCGAGCGGTACGGCTACGACCTCTCCTACGCCACCGCCACCGACCTGCACGCAGGCCTGGTGGACCCGTCCCGGCACAAGGCGCTGGTCTTCCCCGGCCACGACGAGTACTGGTCCGAGCCGATGCGCCGGGCCGCCGAGCGGGCCCGCGACGGCGGCACCTCGCTGGTCTTCCTCTCGGCCAACACCATGTACTGGCGGGTCGAGCTGAGCCCCGCGCCCTCGGGCGAGCCCAACCGGCTCCTCAACTGCCGCAAACGGCAGAAGGTCCGGCCGGGGAGCCAGGCCGCCGGGGTCTCCGGCTCCGCCAGCGCGCTCTGGCGGGACGCCGGCGAGCCCGAGCAGCACCTGCTCGGCCTCCAGTACTCGGGCCGGGTCGCCGCCCCCGTCCCGTTGGTGGCCCGGCACACCGCGCACTGGCTCTGGGACGGCACCGGCGTCCAGGAGGGCGACGAACTGCCCGGGCTGGTGGCCGGCGAGGCCGACCGCTACTACCCCAAGGTGGCCCTGCCCGAGCACACCGAGCGGGTACTGCTCGCGCACTCCCCGTACCGGGACCTCGCCGGCCGCACCCGGTACCAGGAGACGTCGCTCTACCGGGCGCCCAGCGGCGCGTACGTCTTCGCCGCTGGCACCTTCGCCTGGTCGCCCGCGCTGGACCGGCCCGGCCTCACCGACGAGCGGATCCAGCGGGCCACCGCCAACCTGCTGGACCGCCTCTGCAAGAACGGCTGAGCCGCAGGCCTGTCCCGGTGGCTCGGCCGGGCCGGCGCCGGGCCGGGCCACCGCACGGGCCCGGGCCGTCGGGGCCGGTGCGGGCGTCATGACAGACTCAGGGGCAGTGACCTCCCCTTTCGCGCCCCACGCCCGCGAACGACCCCTGAGGACTGAGACGACCTTGAGCGGATTTGTCACCAAGCCCGAGCCGGTCCAGGTGCCCGGCCTGGTCCACCTGCACACCGGCAAGGTGCGCGACCTCTACCGCGCCGAGTCGGGTGACCTCGTGATGGTCGCCAGCGACCGCATGTCGGCCCACGACTGGGTCCTGCCCAACGAGATCCCCGACAAGGGCCGCATCCTCACCCAGCTCTCGCTGTGGTGGTTCGAGCGGATCGCCGACATCGTGCCCAACCACGTGATCTCCACCGAGGTCCCGGCCGGCGCCCCCGCCGACTGGAAGGGCCGCACGCTGGTCTGCCGCAGCCTGGAGATGATCCCGGTCGAGTGCGTGGCCCGCGGCTACCTGGCCGGCTCCGGCCTGGCCGAGTACAACGCCGACCGGACGGTCTGCGGCATCGCCCTGCCCGAGGGCCTGGAGAACAGCTCCGAGCTGCCCGCCCCGATCTACACCCCGGCGCTCAAGGCCGAGGTCGGCGAGCACGACGAGAACGTCTCCTACGAGGAGACCGCCCGCCGGATCGGCGCCGAGCTCGCCAACCAGCTGCGCCGCACCACCCTGGACGTCTACGCCCGGGCCCGGGACATCGCCCGCGACCGCGGCATCATCCTGGCCGACACCAAGTTCGAGTTCGGCCTGCTCGACGGCGAGCTGGTGATCGGTGACGAGGTGCTCACCCCGGACTCCTCCCGCTTCTGGCCCGCCGACCAGTGGCAGCCCGGCCGCTCGCAGCCGTCCTTCGACAAGCAGCTCATCCGCGACTGGCTGGTCTCCCCGGCCTCCGGCTGGGACCGCCACAGCGAGCTGCCGCCGCCGGAGCTGCCCGCCGAGATCGTCGAGCAGACCCGCGCCAAGTACGCCGAGGTCTACGAGCTGCTGACCGGCACCTCCTGGGCGTGAGCCCCTCGGGCGCGTCCGGCGCCCCCGTGCCACGCGGGAAGCGCCGGACGCGTCCCACACCGCCCGCGGGCGCGGCCGGGTCTCAGATCCAGCCGTGCTCGCGGGCGATCCGCACCGCCGCATGGCGGTTCTCGGCGCCCAGCTTGCCGGCCGCCGAGGAGAGGTAGTTGCGGACCGTCCCCTGGGAGAGCGCCGCGCGCTCGGCGATCTCGGCGATCGAGGTGCCGTCGGCGGCCAGCTCCAGCACGTCCGTCTCGCGCGGGGTCAGCGGCGTCTCGCCCGCGCTGATCGCGTCCGCCGCGAGCTCCGGGTCGACGTACCGGGCGCCCGCCAGCACCGTGCGGATGATCCCGGCCAGATCCGCCGCCGAGACCGTCTTCGGCAGGAAGCCGCGCACCCCGACCTCCAGCGCCCGCTTCAGATAGCCCGGGCGGCCGTGGCCGGTGACGATCATCGTGCGGCAGTCCGGAAGCACCCGCCGCAGCTCGGTGGCCACCTCGATGCCGTCCAGACCGGGCATCTGGAGGTCGAGCACCGCGACATCGGGGCGGTGCGCCTTCGCCATCGCCAGCGCCTCCGGGCCGGAGGCGGCCTGGGCGACCACGGTGATGTCCTCCTCCAGGGAGAGCAGCGCGGCCAGCGCCCCACGGATCAGATGCTCGTCGTCGGCGAGCAGGACGCGCACGGGGGCGGTGTCGGTCATCGGGCGGGCCTTCCTGCGGTGGCGGGCGTGCGGTGGATCGGAACGGCCGGGCGGACCGGAGCGGGACGGCGGCTCAGAGCGGGACGGTGACGAGCATCCGGAACCGGCCCGGTCCGGCCTCCGGGACGGTCAGCTCGCCGTCGTGCGCGGCCAGCCGTTCCCGCAGCCCGCGCAGCCCGGTACCGCTGCCCTGGGAGGGGATCGGCACCGCCGGCACCCCGTCATTCTCCAGCTCCAGCACCGCCCGGCCGTCCTCCCGGCGCAGCCTGATCGCGCAGTGGCCCGCCTCGCTGTGCCGCAGCACGTTGGTGGTCGCCTCGCGGATCACCCAGCCGAACACCGACTGCACCGGCTGCGGCAGCTGGTCGGCGTCCTCGCCGAGGTCGATCTCGCAGCGCACGTCGGCGGCGCGGAGCACCGCGCGGGCGCCGATCGCCTCGGCGTGCAGGTCCGCCGTGCGGTAGCCGCGGATCACGTCCCGGACCTCCCGCTGCGACTCCTGGGCGATCCGCTGCACCTCGGTCATCTGGTCGGCGGCCTCCGGGCGGCCGCGCCGGGCCAGCTGGACGGCGAGCTCGCTCTTCAGCGCGATCGTGGTGAGGTTGCGGCCCATCACGTCGTGCAGGTCCCGGGAGAACCGCAGCCGCTCCTCCGCGACGGCCAGCCGGGACTGTGCCTCGCGGGCGGCGTCCAGCTCCCAGACGACGCCCTGGAGCCAGGCGCACCCGCGGCAGCTGAGGCCGATGAAGGCCATCGCGACGAGGTCGCCGACCAGCATGCCGGCGGCCGCCGCGGCGCCGAGCCCGGCCAGCAGTGTGGCCGGGACGACCAGCAGCCGGGCGCCGATCCCGGTGAGGCACGCCTGCCGCATGGACAGGCCCACGCTCGCCGGGCCGAAGGCCGAGGCCGCCAGCGCGGAGACGACCACCGCGGTGAACGGCGGACCGGTGTTCTCCGGTCCGCCGGTGGGGCCCAGCAGCAGGACGGCCCAGGAGCCGGCGATCGCCACCCCGCCGGTCAGCAGGAGCCAGCGCAGGTGGTCGGACGGCCGTTCCAGGTAGTGGTCGAGCGAGGTGCGGAACGCCCGGAAGGCCAGCAGCGTGGTGGCCAGGCCGACGACCATGCTGACCCGGACGGCGTCGCGGGGCTGTTCCTGCTGGGCGGCGGATCCCACGGCCAGCAGGATCACCATCATCAGGATCAGTGGCATCAGGTAGAGCGACCAGCGGAGGTAGAGCTCGGAACGCTGCGGCTTGCCGTAGGCCTTCCACCTACGCACCAGCCTCGGTACGCCCATCTGCCCGCCCCCGTTCGATCATGATCATTGCTTCGCTCTTCCTATCAGAGAAGGCTCAGCGGCGCGGCTCCCAGCGGAAGTAGCGGACGGCACCCCAGACCGCGAGGCCCAGCCAGACGGTGCCGGTGACCAGGTGCGGGGCGGCGGTGGCCCAGGTGCCGGCGAAGCCGGTCGCGGCCTCGGAGCCGTCGGTGCCGAACCAGCCGACGCGGATCAGCTGGAAGGCCGGCGTGGTGGGCAGCAGCCGGCAGAAGTCGGCGACGCCGTCCGGCATGACCTCCAGCGGGAAGAACAGGCCGGAGCCGAACTGGGTGAGCAGCAGGACCGGCATGGTGGTGATGCCCGCGCTCTCGACGGTCCGGGTGAAGGCGCTGGAGATCGCGGCCAGCGCCATCAGGGTGCCGACGACCAGCACCAGCCCGACGGCCAGCAGCAGGGGGTTGACCGGCACGGTGAGGTGCAGGGCGCAGGCGCCGACCACCCCGATGACGGCGCACATCAGCAGGGCGAGGCCGACCGAGGGCACCGCGGTGCCGGCCAGGATCTCGGCGTCCCGGGCCTCGCCGGTGCGCAGCCGCTTGAGCACCAGCTCGCCGCGGCGGGCCACGTACGCGGCGGTCAGGTTGTAGTAGACGACGAAGACCAGCACCATCCCGACCGCGCCGTTGACCAGCAGCGAGTCGACGTCGAGACCGGGGTTGTCCTCGGCCTGCTGGTCGAGCACGCTCTTCAGCCCGCCGATCAGCAGCAGCGGCAGCAGCAGGGCGGTGAACAGCGCGGTCCGGTTGCGCACCAGCAGGGTGGCCTCGGCCCGGCCGAGGGCGAGCAGGCGGCGGCCGGCGGTGCTCTGCGGGCCGGCGGCGGACAGGGCGGCGGTGGGGGCGGCGGTGGTCATCGGGCGAGTCCGATCAGGCGGCGGCGGGCGGTGGGGGCGGCGGGTGCGTCGGCCGGGGGCCGGTGGGCGGCCTCGGAGGCGATGGCGAGGAAGGCCTCCTCCAGCGAGGCGCTGCGGGCGTCGAGGGCGCCGAGCGCGATGCCGTGGTGGTCGGCCCAGCCGAGCAGCTCGGTGAGGGTGGCCTGGAGCCGGGGGGTGTGCACGGTGATCCGGCGGCCGACGGCGAGGACCTCGGCCCCGGGCAGCGGGGGGAGGGAGGCGCCGGAGAACTCGGGGAGTTCGAAGGTGATCCGGGACGGGCGGCCGGCGATCACCTCGGCCACGGTGCCGGTGGTGACGACCCGGCCGCCGTGCATGATGGCCAGCCGGTCGGCCAGCTCCTCGGCCTCCTCCAGGTAGTGCGTGGTGAGCAGCACGGTGGTGCCCTGGGCGCGCAGCTCGCGGACCAGGCGCCAGACGGCTGCGCGGGCCTCCGGGTCGAGGCCGGTGCTGGGCTCGTCCAGGAAGAGCACCTCGGGGCGGCCGAGCAGGGCCATCGCCAGGTCGAGCCGGCGGCGCTCGCCGCCGGAGAGCTGCTTGACCCGGACGTTGCGGCGGGCGGTCAGGCCGACGAGCTCCAGCGCCTCGTCCACCGGGCGGGTGCGGCTGGTCATTCCGGCCCAGCTGCGGCCGGTCTCGGCGACGGTGAGGTCGCCGGGGAACCCGCCCTCCTGGAGCATGATGCCGATCCGGGGGCGGACGGCGGCCCGCTCGCGGTGCGGGTCGTGGCCGAGCACCCGGACCTCACCGCCGGTCGGGGCGGCGAGGCCTTCGATCAGCTCCATGGTGGAGGTCTTGCCGGCCCCGTTGGTGCCGAGCAGTGCGAACAGTTCGCCCTTGCCGACGGTGAGGTCGACGCCGCGCACGGCGTGGTAGCCGTCGGTGCCGGAGCCGTAGTGGCGGTGGAGGCCGGTGACCTCGATCACGGGCTCGCTCGGGGCGGGGGGCTGGCTCGTTTCCATGCCTCAAGCCTTCCGCCGCCCGGGCGCCGCGGGCAGTGCGCGCCGTCATGAGAACGCGGTGCGGTTACCCGGGCCGGCGATGACAAATGTCATCGGCCCGGGCCCGGGGGCGGGCCGGGGAATACGGCAAGGAACGCCGAAGGGCCCCCTCGATCGAGGGGGCCCTTCGTACTGGAGCGGACGACGAGATTCGAACTCGCGACCCTCACCTTGGCAAGGTGATGCTCTACCAACTGAGCCACGTCCGCAGGTCTGACTATTGAGTTGTGCTGTGCTCGCGCACTGCGAGCGGACGACGAGATTCGAACTCGCGACCCTCACCTTGGCAAGGTGATGCTCTACCAACTGAGCCACGTCCGCATGGTGCCTGGTGGGGCACCCGCCGCCTCTCGGGATCTCTCCGTTGCGGCGACGAGGAATACTCTACAGCATCGTTCGGGGTGGTCGCCCCACCCTTTCGGGCAGGTGGGACGACCGGGCCCCGGCGGGGTCAGTTCGCCTCGGCGAACGCCTCGTACACGTGCTTGGGGATGCGGCCCCGGGCGGGCAGCTCCATGCCGCGCGACTGGGCCCAGGCGCGTACGGCGGCCGGGTCCGGGGTGAGTGCGGTACGGCGGAAGGACTTTCCGGTGCGGCTCTGGCGGCGGCCGGCCGCGACGAACGGAGCGAGGGCCTCCCGCAGCTTTTCCGCGTTGTCCAGGGACAGGTCGATCTCGTAGGACTTCCCGTCGACGCCGAAGTGGACGGTTTCCGCGGCGGCACCGCCATCCAGGTCGTCGGAGAGCGTGACGACTACACGCTGAGCCATGGGTGTCAATCCTCTCGGGCAATTCGGCCGAAGGGCGCGGGGTGCGCTCCCGTGGCCTGATGTGCACCACACGCGCAAGCGCATACGGGCAGGCCTGATGGCGTGCCGGATACGCAGCACTTGCCGCGGCAGGTGGCCCTATTCTGCACCCGAAGCGGGTCGAAATCGAAGAGTCCGGCTTTCTTTTCCGGATATTCACGTGTCTTCGCCGGAGTACCGGATACCGGCGCACTCGGCTGGCCGATCTGTCCCGGAGTGCCGGTATTCGGGTGCTCTTCGGCGGTTCTCGTTCGGGGAGCCGAATCCGCAGAAATGGGGTGCCCGCCGGGGTGGGGCGCGGGCCCGGAACCCTTGCGGCGTAAGGGTCTCGGGTCTACGCGCGTCGCCCGCCCCGGCCAGCAATCGCGCCCGAAACCCCCGGTAGTCTGGAGTTCCCCCGCCTCACGAAGACACCACCGGGAGTGCCAGTGGCACGCGTCGTAGTCGACGTCATGCTCAAGCCGGAGATCCTCGACCCCCAGGGACAGGCGGTGCAGCGCGCACTGCCCCGTCTCGGATTCACCGGGATCGCCGACGTCCGCCAGGGCAAGCGCTTCGAGCTGGAGCTGGAGGGCCCGGTCGACGACGCCGCGCTCGCCCGTATCCGCGAAGCCGCCGAGACCTTTCTCGCCAACACCGTGATCGAGGACTTCACCGTCCGCATCGAGGAGGAGGCGAAGTGACCACCCGCGTCGGCGTCGTCACTTTCCCCGGATCCCTCGACGACCGCGACGCCCAGCGCGCGGTCCGCCTGGCCGGCGCCGAGCCGGTCGCCCTCTGGCACCGTGACAAGGATCTCCACCAGGTCGACGCCGTCGTCCTGCCGGGCGGATTCAGTTACGGCGACTATCTGCGCTGCGGCGCGATCTCCCGCTTCTCCCCGGTGATGGCCACCATCATCGAGCAGGCGAAGCTGGGAATGCCGGTTCTCGGTATCTGCAACGGCTTCCAGGTGCTCTGCGAATCGCACCTGCTGCCCGGCGCGCTCACCCGCAACGACTCGCTGCACTTCATCTGCCGCGACCAGAAGCTGCGCATCGAGAACAACGGCACCGCCTGGACCCGGGATTACTCGGTCGGACAGGAAATCGTCGTCCCGCTGAAGAACGGCGAGGGCCGCTTCGTCGCGGACGCGCACGTCCTGGACGAACTGGAGGCGGAGGGCCGGGTGGTCGCCCGTTACCTGGACGTCAACCCGAACGGTTCGTACCGCGACATCGCCGGCATCACCAACGCCGCCGGCAATGTCGTCGGCCTGATGCCGCACCCTGAGCACGCCGTGGAGCCGCTCACCGGTCCGACCGTCGAGGGCCTGGGCTTCTTCACTTCCGTACTGAAGCAGCTGGTGAACGCCTGATGAGCCTCGACACCGTCAAGAACGCCGAGCAGACCCCGGACGCCGCCCAGCCCTGGGCCGAGCTCGGCCTCAAGCAGGACGAGTACGCGCGCATCCGCGAGATCCTCGACCGTCGCCCGACCGGCGCCGAGCTCGCGATGTACTCCGTCATGTGGTCGGAGCACTGCTCGTACAAGAGCTCCAAGGTCCACCTGAAGCAGTTCAGCGAGAAGAAGCCGCAGAGCGACGCGATGCTCGTCGGCATCGGCGAGAACGCCGGTGTGGTCGACGTCGGCCAGGGCTACGCGGTCACCTTCAAGGTCGAGTCGCACAACCACCCGTCGTACATCGAGCCCTACCAGGGCGCGGCCACCGGCATCGGCGGCATCGTGCGCGACATCCTGGCGATGGGCGCCCGCCCGGTCGCCGTGATGGACCCGCTGCGCTTCGGTGCGGCCGACCACCCGGACACCCGGCGCGTGCTGCCCGGGATCGTCGCGGGCATCGGCGGCTACGGCAACTGCCTGGGCCTGCCGAACATCGGCGGCGAGGTCGTCTTCGACTCCTGCTACCAGGGCAACCCGCTGGTCAACGCGCTCTGCGTGGGCGTGATGAAGCACGAGGACATCCACCTCGCGCAGGCCTCCGGCGCCGGCAACAAGGTCATCCTGTACGGGGCCCGCACCGGCGGCGACGGCATCGGCGGTGTCTCGGTGCTCGCCTCCGAGACCTTCGACGCCACCGGCCCGGCCAAGCGCCCGGCCGTCCAGGTCGGCGACCCGTTCCAGGAGAAGCTCCTCATCGAGTGCACCCTGGAGATCTTCTCCGAGAAGCTCGTCAAGGGCATCCAGGACCTCGGCGGCGCCGGCCTCTCCTGCGCCACCTCCGAGCTGGCCTCGGCCGGCTCCGGCGGTATGCGGATCGAGCTGGACACCGTCCCGCTGCGCGACAACACGCTCTCGCCCGAGGAAATCCTCATGAGCGAGTCGCAGGAGCGCATGTGCGCCATCGTCGAGCCCGGCAAGGTCGACCGCTTCCTGGAGATCTGCGAGAAGTGGGACGTCATCGCCACCGTCATCGGTGAGGTGACCGACGGCGAGCGGCTGGAGATCTTCTGGCACGGCGAGCTGGTCGTGGACGTGCCGCCGCGCACCGTCGCCCACGAGGGCCCGACCTACCAGCGCCCGTACGCCCGCCCGAGCTGGCAGGACGCGCTGCAGGCCGACGCCCCGAGCGCCGAGCGGCTCGCCCGGCCGACCACCGGTGAGGGCCTGAAGGCCGACCTGCTCAAGGTCGCCGGCAGCCCCAACCAGGCCTCCAAGTCCTGGATCACCGACCAGTACGACCGCTACGTGCTCGGCAACACCGTGCTCTCGGTGCCCGAGGACTCCGGCATGATCCGGATCGACGACGAGACCAACCTCGGCGTCTCGGTCGCCACCGACGGCAACGGCCGCTACACCAAGCTGGACCCGTACACCGGTGCCCAGCTGGCCCTCGCCGAGGCGTACCGCAACGTCGCGGCCGGCGGTGCCAAGCCGCTCGCCATCTCCGACTGCCTCAACTTCGGCTCCCCCGAGGACCCGGACGTCATGTGGCAGTTCGCCGAGGCGACCCGCGGCCTGGCCGACGCCTGCCTGGAGCTCGGTACCCCGGTCACCGGCGGCAACGTCTCGCTCTACAACCAGACCGGCGAGGTCGCCATCCACCCGACCCCCGTGGTCGCGGTGCTCGGCGTCATCGACGACGTCACCCGGCGCACCCCGATCGGCTTCGCCGAGGAGGGCCAGCTGCTCTACCTGCTCGGTGAGACCGAGGACGAGCTGGGCGGCTCGGCCTGGTCGCAGGTGGTCCACGACCACCTCGGCGGTCTGCCGCCCAAGGTCGATCTGGGCCGCGAGAAGCTGCTCGGCGAGATCCTGATCGCCGCCTCGCGCGACGGCATGATCGACGCCGCGCACGACCTCTCCGACGGCGGCCTGGGCCAGGCCCTGGTGGAGAGCTGCCTCAAGGGCGGTCACGGCGCACGGATCATCGTGCCCGAGGGCCAGGACCCGTTCGTGTTCCTGTTCTCCGAGTCGGCCGGCCGCGCGGTTGTCGCGGTTCCGCGCAGCGAGGAGCTCCGGTTCAACGACATGTGCACCGCACGCGGCCTGCCGGCCACCCGGATCGGCGTGGTCGACGGCGATGTGCTGGACGTCCAGGGGCAGTTCACCGTGTCGCTGGCCGAGCTGAAGGACGCCCACACCGGCGTCATCGAGGCTCTGATCGCCTGATCGCCCGGCGAACGGCGAGTGCTCGGGGGCGGACGGTTCGGCTGAACCGTCCGCCCCTCGGCGTATGTTGGGGCCCATGCCTGCCAAGTCCCGTACGTACCAGCCCGCGAAGGTCCGCACCGCGCTCGCGGGGCAGACCGACGCGCTGAGCGACGCCGTGCAGCTGCTCTGCGCCCGTCCGGACGCCGAAGAGCTGCTCGACCGGCCGACCCGGCTGGGGGAATGGCGGGTGCGCGAGTTGATCGCGCACCTGGCCGTCCAGATCGACTGGGTACCGGCGCACATCGAGGACCCGCCGGAGGGCCGGCCGCCGCTGGACCTGCTGCAGTGGGCCGCACGGGTCGGCACGGTCGCCCCGCTGCTCGACGCACAGGCCCGGGAGAAGGCGGCCGGCGAGTTCGGGGGTGCCCCGGCCGCGGTGGCGGAGGCCTTCCGGGAGGCCGTGGCGCGACTGGCCCTCGTCCTGGCCAGGGTCGACTACTGGGACCCGGCACGGCGGTTCGAGATCCGGCTCGGCTCGATGCTGCTCACCGACATGTGGGTGACCCGGCTGGTGGAGACGGTCGTGCACGCCGACGACCTGGCCGACGCGCTCGGCCTCGCGGACTTCCCGCACGACAAGCAGGCGCTGGCCGCCGTCACCCGCCTGCTCGCGGACGCCCTGGCCGACCAGGCACCCGGCGGCGCGGTCGAGCTGCGGGTGCCGCCGTACGCCGTGGTGCAGGCCGTCGAGGGCCCCCGGCACACCCGGGGCACCCCGCCGAACGTGGTCGAGACCGACCCGCTGACCTGGATCCGGCTCGCCACCGGCCGGGCCGACTGGGCGGCGGCGGTGGACGACGCGGCCGTCTCGGCCAGTGGCGAGCGGAGCGACCTGCGGGGATACCTGCCACTGCTCGGCTAGGGCTCCGACAGGGCTGCCCGGCAGGCCGTCGCTCAGCCGTGCAGCTGGCCGGCGAGCGCCGACGCGGCCTTCTGGAGCGCCGCGCCGGTGAGCGCCTGGTCCCGGTCGGCGGTGTCGGTGTCCTGGGACAGGACCAGCACGATGTCTCCCTTGCCCGCCGCGGGAACGCGGGCCACCGCGGCCGTGCCCTCCCCGGGGGTGGCCTTGGCCTCGCCCTTCGCGGGCCGCTCGCGGGAGAACTGCTCCAGCTGGGCGACGCTCATCCGGCCCTCCCGCTGGATCACCGGCAGCGCGAGGTTGAGCGCGACCTCCTCCTGGGGCACGGCCAGCAGTTCGACGCCGACGGGGGTGCTGCCGGCCGTCCAGGTGCAGGAGACCGTCGCGTTGGGCGGGATCGCGGGCGCCGAGGGCAGGGACGGCGGGGGCGACACCGTGGTGGGCCACGGCTGTTCCGGCACCCCGTCGCCGACGTCGCCCTCGGCGGCGGGCCCGCCCTTGGCGCCGGGGGTGACGGCCCGCTCGACCCCGGCCGTCTTCAGGGCCGCCGCCAGGTCGAGGCCGAACGGGCAGGCGGACGTCTTGTCGAGCTGCTTCGCCGTCGTCCGGACCCTGTCGTAGGAGAGCGTGCGGCCACCGCCCGCGGCGTCGGAGCCGGCCCCGGAGGACGAGCAGGCGGCCGTGCCGAGGAGGATCCCGGTGGCGCCGATGGCGGCGAGGAGCCTGTGGTGCCGGGCGTCGGTGCGGTCAGCTGTCATGCGGTCAGCGTATGACGAGCCGTGTCGTGGGCGGTCGTTGAATCCGTCTCAGATCGGTCCCGGGTTGCTTTCAGGGCACCGCCGGGCCGCTCAGGTACGTCCCGTCCGCCGAGTACGGCCAGGCGTTGGGTTCGCAGCCCTTGAGGCCGTAGATCTGCTGCATCATCGCGGGCGCCGGCTTTCCCTTGGCCGGGCAGGTCTCGTGGCCGTGGCCGATCCGGTGCCCCACCTCGTGGTTGACGATCAGCGCCCGGTACTCGTCGATCGGGCCGCTGAACTGCGGGGAACCGGTGTTCCAGCGCTTGACGTTGACCAGCACCTGGTTGCCGACGTTGCAGTTCACCTCGCCGTGGGTGTCCAGCCCGGCCGCGCCGCAGATCCTGTCCACGGTGGCCGGCGAGGCGATCTTCACGGTGAAGTCGTACGCGCCGCTCGCCACCAGCTGGAAGCCGTTCTTGCGGTCGTTGGTCCAGCCCCGCTTGTCGGCCAGGATGCCCTGGACCTGTGCGGCGGCGGCCGCCGGGTCGATCCCGATGCCGTCCTCGACCTCCACCCGGTAGCGGCGGACGGGGCCCTTGCCCACCGCCGCGGCCGCGCCGGGGGCGACGGTGAAGGTGCCCGCGCCCTTGCTGGGGCCCGGGTCCGGGGCGCTCGGCTCGGGAGCGGCCGGTTCCGGGGCGGGTGGCGGGGTGGGCTGCTGCGAGGGGGTGGGCGTCGGCGTCGGCGTCGCGGCCGGCCCGGGTGCGGCCCGGGTGCCGCCGTCGGACGGGGCGACCCGGCCCTGGGCGGTCTGCCCGCCGCCGGGCAGCGTGGCGGGGCGGTTCAGCACGTAGAGCGTGCCGCCGAGTATCGCCACGGCCGCCACCAGCGCGGTGATCATCCCGGGCCCGGGTCCGCGGCGCCCTCTGCGCCGTCTGCGCCCGCCGCCCGTCTGGCCACGGCCGCCGCGGGCCCGGGGGGCGGCGGGGGAGTCTCCGGTCCGGGACGCCGCACCGCGGGAGCTGCGCGCGCGGGAGCCGCGCTGGTCGGGTCGGGCTGCGGGCACAGTGAGGCTTTCCTGTCGGACCGTGGGGTCGCAGAGCCTTCGAACTTGTGTGCGTCCCCCTCGCCCGGTAACCCTGGCATGGAGGCCCGGTGAATGTCCACATACCGGGTATACGGCCGATCCGGGACCGCCCCCGTCGCCTCGAAGGGCGGCGGGGGCGGCGGGTCCGGACGCGCGGTCCGGGCGATTCGAGGGGGTCAGCCCAGGGTGGCGGCGGCGGTCGGCGAGCTGTCCCGGAGGAACTGCGCGCAGCGCTCCGCCTCCTCCTTCTCCTCGATCGCGGCGGCGGCCCGGCCGAGCGCGTGCAGCGCCCGCAGGAAGCCGCGGTTCGGCTCGTGCTCCCACGGCACCGGGCCGTGGCCCTTCCAGCCCGCGCGGCGCAGCGAGTCCAGCCCGCGGTGGTACCCGGTACGGGCGTACGCGTAGGACTCGACGGTGCGGCCGGCGGCGAAGGCGTCGTCGGCGAGCTGGGCCCAGGCCAGCGAGGAGGTCGGGTACTTCGCCGCGACCTCGGCCGGGGAGGCGCCGCCGGCCAGCAGCTCCAGCGGAGCGGGCTCGGCGGGCAGGTGCGTCGGGGGCGGACCACCGAGGAGGTTCTGGCCCGCGAAGGAGTTCTCGTGTGCACTCATGCCCCCCAGTGAACCACTGGGGGGCACGAGTGCAGACCCTGCCTGCGGCGGTGGCCCGACTTCTGGCCGCCTTGCGTCAGGCCGCGCCCTGCTTCGGGCCCGGCGCTGCTTCAGGCGGTGCCCTACTTCAGGCGGTTGCCGGCCGAGCGGAGCTGCTGGGCGGCCTCCAGCACGCGGGCGGCCATGCCGGCCTCGGCCAGCTTGCCCCAGGTGCGCGGGTCGTAGGTGTTCTTCTTGCCGACCTCGCCGTCGACCTTCAGCACGCCGTCGTAGTTCGCGAACATGTGCCCCGCGACCGGGCGGGTGAAGGCGTACTGGGTGTCGGTGTCCAGGTTCATCTTCACGACGCCGTTCTCCAGCGCGGTGGCGATCTCCTCCGCGGTGGAGCCCGAGCCGCCGTGGAAGACGAAGTCGAACGGGTCGGTCTTGCCGTACTGCTTGCCGATCGCGTCCTGCAGCTCGCGCAGCAGCTCCGGCTTCAGGACTACGTTGCCCGGCTTGTAGACGCCGTGCACGTTGCCGAAGGAGGCGGCCAGCAGGTAGCGGCCCTTCTCGCCCAGGCCCAGGGCCTCGGCGGTGCGGACGGCGTCGTTGACGGTGGTGTACAGCTCGTCGTTGATCTCGTGCGTGACGCCGTCCTCCTCGCCGCCGGTCGGGGTGATCTCGACCTCAAGGATGATCTTGGCGGCGACGGCCTGGGCCAGCAGCTCCTCGGCGATCGCCAGGTTGTCGTTCAGGGTCTCGGCCGAGCCGTCCCACATGTGCGACTGGAACAGCGGGTTCAGGCCCTTGGCCACGCGCTCGGCGGAGATCGCCAGCAGCGGGCGGACGTAGCCGTCCAGCTTGTCCTTCGGGCAGTGGTCGGTGTGCAGCGCGACGGTGATGTCGTACTTGGCGGCGACGATGTGCGCGAACTCGGCGAGCGCGACGGCGCCGGTCACCATGTCCTTGTTGTGCTGGCCGCCCAGGAACTCCGCACCACCGGTCGAGATCTGGATGATGCCGTCGCTCTCGGCCTCGGCGAAGCCGCGCAGGGCGGCGTGCAGGGTCTGCGAGGAGGTGACGTTGATGGCCGGGTAGGCGAACTTGCCCGCCTTGGCCCGGTCCAGCATCTCGTTGTAGACCTCGGGAGTTGCGATGGGCATGCGATCCGCTCCTGTCGGGTTGCGGCGTACGGACGGTGCTGTCCGACGCTGTGTACGCCTTCGTTACGACTCCGGGGCGCCGGCAGCCGAGCGCGGCATTGCGGTGCGGCTCTCCGGTACCTGGGTTCGAGGCGGCCGCCGCGGTACGACAATGAGGGTGGTTTGCGACCGCGGTCCGGACGCCCGTGCCATCTTCCCAGACTTGCGCTCCGGGGTCAGCATGCAGCCCGCCAGTCGGACGGGGCCCTGCCTGCCGGGCGCCAGGGGACGAGACGCGCCGCGGGGGTGCTACGAAGGGATGAGGGTCCTTTCGGCCACCGGGGCGAAGCTTTGGTAAAGACGGGCCCGCTATCCTGCGGCCGTGGACTACAACCAGCTGGCCGTCAACCTGCTCGACGCCAAATCACTGATCTCGTCCCTCGGTGCCATCGGGCTGATCGCGATCATCTTCGCGGAGACCGGCCTCCTGGTCGGGTTCTTCTTCCCGGGGGACTCCCTGCTCATCATCGCGGGCGTCGCCGCCTCGAACGCCGCCTCGTCGGTGCTCGGCGAAGGGACGAAGCTGCCGATCGCGGCCCTGCTCATCGGGGCCCCGGTCGCGGCGATCGCCGGCGCCCAGCTCGGGCACCTGATCGGGGTGAAAGTCGGGCCGAAGATGTTCGACAAGCCCGAGTCGAAGATCTTCCGCCGCGAGTACGTGGTGAAGGCCGAGGAGTACTTCAACAAGTTCGGGCCCGGCAAGGCCGTGGTGCTGGCCCGATTCATGCCGATCGTCCGCACCTTCCTGAACCCGGTCGCGGGCACCCTGGAGATGCCCGCCCGGACGTTCTTCCTGTGGAACGTGATCGGCGGCGTGCTCTGGACCGAGTCGATGCTGCTCACCGGCTACTTCTTCGGTGACGCCCTCGCCCCGGTGATCGACAAGTACCTGATCCCGGCGGTGCTGCTGATCGTGCTGCTCTCGGTCTCGCCGATCCTGATCGAGGTGCTGCGCGAGCGCCGGAAGAAGAAGGCCGGCGGCGTCGGGGCCCTCGCCGAGGACGCCGAGACCGTCCAGGCCGGCGGGCGCCACCGCCGCGGCTGAGCCACGGCACGACGAGACGGCAGGGGCCGGGGTTCCTTTTACCGTGGGGGGGGAGCTGCCCCCCTTATTTTTCTTGTGCGTCAGGGTTTCTCGAGCTCCCGATGGTCTGATGCTCTCGCAGCCCCACTCC